>NZ_JBYSZM010000003.1:0-246300 GCF_058787155.1 Sphingobium sp. FW305-3-2-15-F-TSA7
CACCCGGCCTCCCAACGGCAGTATCGTCTGGGAGGCCGGGTGGGGAGCGGGCTGGTGCGGCTCTGGAAATGTGCTCTTCCGCACATTTCCAAACAAACTCTGAGAGCGCCTCCTCAGGCGCGGCCATTCACCCATAACCGCGGGATATGATCGATCTCCACCTCTTCGCTTGGAGATCGCCGCCTGCGCATGGGAAGCTGATCCTCCCCGAAGCATGGCCCCGTGCCCGTTTCGGGGAAGATCGGGAGGACTCATTGAAACAGCATCTTCGCGCGCTCTGGCTTGGCGCCGGCCTGACACTGCTCGGCCTTTCAACGACCGCACCGGCGCAATCGGGTCAGGTCTATGACGTCGTCATCGCCGGCGGGCGCGTGATCGATCCCGAAAGCGGGCTCGACGGCATCCGCCAGATCGGCATCCGCGACGGACGCATCGCTGTCGTGACCACCGAGCCGCTTCGCGGCCGCACCACCGTCGATGCCAAGGGGCTGGTCGTCGGCCCCGGTTTCGTCGACGTCCATTCGCATGCCCAGACCATCCCGGCGGCCTGGATCCAGGCCTTCGACGGGGTGACCACCGCACTCGAACTCGAAGGCGGCACCTGGCCCGTCGCCAGGACCTATGATGCGGTCGGCAAGGAAGGCCGCCCGATCAATTACGGCTTCAGCGTCAATTGGCTGGCCGCGCGCACCGATATGGGGCTGTCACGCACCGGACCGGCATCGGACGCGGATGTCGTCCGGGTGGTCGCGCGCGTCGAACAGGGATTGAACGAAGGCGGGCTCGGCGTCGGCATGCTCGCCGGCTATGCGCCCGACACCGGCCGCCAGGAATATCTCGACGTGGCGCGGCTCGCCGCGAAACGCGACGTGCCCACCTTCACCCATGTCCGCACCAAGAACACGCGCGAACCCAGGGGCGCGGTCGAGGGTTTCTCCGAAGTGATCGCGGTGGCGGCAGCGACGGGTGCGCATATGCATATCTGCCATATCAACAGCTCGGCGCTGCGCGCGATCCCGTCGATCGCAGCGATGATCGAAACGGCCCGCGCCAACGGCGTCTCGATCAGCAGCGAAGCCTATCCCTGGGGTGCGGGGTCGACCAAGATCGACGCGCCCTTCCTCCATCCCGACAACCTGCCGCAGATCAACATCAAGTCGGACAGCATCGTCTATCTCAAGACCGGGGAGCGCCCCGCGACCAATGCGCGGCTGGCAGAACTGCAGAAAAGCGATCCCGAGGGACAGGTCGTCATCCATTATCTCGACGAGAATATACCCGCCGAGCGGCGCTTCATCGACGAAGCCGTGATGGTCAAGGACAGCCTGATCGCCAGCGACGCCGTCCCTTACGAGATCGACGGCAAGATTTTCGACAAGCCCGAATGGCCATTGCCGGCCAAGGCGGTCAGCCATCCGCGCACCGCGTCGACCTTCACCACGACGATCGCCTATTATGTCCGTGAAAAGCGCATGTTCTCGCTGAACGAGATGTTCCGGCGCGCATCGCTGCTGCCCGCCCGGCTGATGGAAAGCGTGGCACCGGGCATGCGCGACAAGGGCCGCATCCGCCCCGGCGCCGATGCGGACATCATCGTCTTCGATCCCGAAACGGTGGCCGGCCAGGCGACCTATGAGGACACGACGAAGCCCGCGCGCGGCATGGCCAATGTGCTGGTCGGCGGCGAATTCGTGATCCGCGACGGCAAGCTGATCACCGTCGCCCGGCCGGGCCGGCCGATCCGTGGAGCGACACGATGAACGGCATGCTGCGCCAGGGCCGCCGCCATGCGGCGCAAGCCATCATGCTGTTTGCGCTGCTGCTTTTCTCCGCCAATCCCGCATGGGCGCAGGACCGGCCGCATGTGCTGGTGATCGCGACGGGCGGCACCATCGCCAGCACGGCCTCCGGCCCGGGGCTCACCGGCGATGCGCTGGTCTCGGCGATTCCGGGGCTCGACAAGGTCGCCCGGCTGCAGGTCGAGGACCTCGCCGCCGGCGGATCGAGCGGCTTGAAGCGCGCCGACTGGGCCCGGCTGGTCCGCCGCATCCGCGCCGCCTTTGTCGGCGATCCGGCACTGGCCGGGATCGTCGTCACCCATGGCACCGATACGCTCGAGGAAACCGCGATGCTGCTCGATCTGGTGATCGCCGATACGCGGCCGGTGGTACTCACCGGCTCGATGCGATCGAGCAATGCGGTCTCTGCAGACGGCCCCGCCAATCTGCTCGAAGCCGTGCGCGTCGCCGCCGATCCGCAGGCACGCGGACGCGGCACATTGGTCGCGCTCGACGGCCAGATCCTTGCGGCGGGCGACGCGGCGAAGCTCAGCACCAGCCGCACCTCGGCCTTTGCCAGCCCCAATCAGGGTGCGGTCGGCGCGGTGATCGAGGACGGCGTCCGCTTCTTCCAGCCCGCCGGTCGCGCAGGCCGCACCTACGACCTGTCGCCTGAGCGGATCGAGACGCTGCCGCGCGTCGATATCGTGCAATCCTATCTCGACGGTGACGGCGCCCTCGCCGATGCCGCAGTCGCGACGGGCGCAAAAGGGCTGGTCGTCGCGGGCTTCGGCAGCGGCACACTGGCCCCGGCGATGCGATCGACGGTGAAGACGCTCGCCGAACGCGGTTTCCCGGTGGTGCTGTCGGCGCGCGTCGCCAGCGGCGCCGTCAAGGATTCGGGATTGTGGGACAGAAAGGCGCCGGCCGCATTCGCGCGATCGGGTTTCCTCAACCCCGCCAAGGCGCGCGTGCTGCTGATGGTCCATCTCGCCGCCGGCGGGACGGAGACGTTGCAGGCTGCTTTTGCGGGGCGGTGAGGCCGCACCTCGCCAACCCTCCTTGTCATTCCCGCGTTCGCGCACTGGTGTCCGGGATTCATTCGGAGCGCGAGATGACACCTATTTCTCCTCCCTATCGCGAAGCGATGGGGAGGGGGACCGCCAGCCAAAGGCTGGTGGTGGAGGGGAAACGTGATGCCGCCACCATGCAGGGTTTGATCAGCACCTATTGAGCGATTTGCTACAGATGCAGCCAGGAATGGTGCATCGCAATTCCCCTCCACCACGACGCGACGCGTCGTGGTCCCCCTCCCCGCGCTGAAGCGCAGGGAGGAGAAAGTCCCGCCGCCTCGTGCACCGCGTGAAATCCCGGACACCAGTGCTTTCGCGGGAATGGCAAAGAGAGAGAGAGAGAGAGAGAGAGAAGAGCCCCTACCCGCCCGCCACGCACTGGTGCCGCAATGCCACCCCCGCGCGCGCGCCGGTCGGTTTGCCGCCGACGATGGTCGGCACGCCGTTGACGATGACGTCGTCGATCCCCGAGGACGGCAGCAGCGGCTTGGCGAAGGTCGCATTGTCCTGGATCCTGGCATAGTCGAACACGACGATGTCGGCGCGCATGCCCTCGCGCACCAGGCCGCGATCGCTCAGCCCCATGCGCTCGGCGGGCCAGCTCGTCATCTTGCGGACCGCATCCTCCAGCGTCAGGATCGGATGATTGCGGACATATTCGGCGATGGTGCGCGCGTGATTGCCATAGGAGCGCGGATGCGGCAGCACGTCGCCATCGGGCTTGCTGAGCTCGACCGATGCGCCGGCATCGCTGCCGATGCTGACCCAAGGGCGGCGCAGCGCGGTCCGGATATCCTCCTCACCGATGGTGAAATAGACGGCGGTCGCGCGCTCGGGCTGCGCTTCGATCAATATGTCCCATGCCGTGTCCGCCGGATCCTTGCCGAGCGCCGCACCGATCTTGGCGATGCTCATCCCCTGATATTTGGCGTATTTCTCGACCCGGCCATTGGCGAGCATGATATTGTCCCAGCCGCCGGCGGCCGCGACATGATTGGGCCAGTCGGGCTGCGGCCCCGCCGCGACTTCCCTTTTCAGCCGCTCGCGCACCTTGGGATCCTTGAGCAGCGCCAGCCCCTTTTCCTTGCCGCCCGCCCAGACCCAGGCGGGCACGGTGATCTCCAGCCCGGTGCCGCTGGCGGTGTAGAGATACATGTTCGCCGCCACGTCGACGCCGCGATCGCGCGCCGCCTCGATCGTCGACAGCGCCTGCGGCATCAGCTTGCCCCAGCCGAGCCGCGTCGCCGCCTTCAGATGGAAGATCTCGACCTTCACCCCGCCCTTCTCGCCGATCTCGATCGCTTCCTCGATCGCGGGGATCAGGTTCGACGCCTCGTCGCGCATATGGGTGGCATAGATCGCGCCGCAGCGGCTCGCCGCCTTGGCCAGGGTCACCAGGTCCGACGTGGTCTGGAAACTGGAGGGCGCGTAGATCAGCGCCGACGAAATGCCGAACGCGCCGCCGCGCATGGCAATGTCGACCTCGCGGCTCATCTCTTCGAGCTGGGCGACGGTCGGCCGGCCATCGGCGTCACCCATCACTTTGCGCCGCGCCTGCGTCGTCGCATAATAGGTGCCCAGATTGACCGCGATGCCCTGTTTCTCCAGCCGGTCGAAATAGGCGGGCATTTCGGCGGCGGGCACCGGCGGGCCGCCCTCTCCGGTGATCACCGTGGTCACGCCCTGGAGCAGCTTGTTCTCGGCCCCGCCATTTTTGAGCAGGGTGCGGCTCGACTGATCCATCATGTCGATGAAGCCGGGCGCGACATAGCGGCCCTTGGCGTCGATCTCCTTCGCGCCCCGGCCCTTGACCGGGCCGACCTTGACGATCCGCCCGTCCTTCACCGCGACATCGGCGCTCACCCAGGGATTGCCCGCCCCGTCGAGCACGCGCCCGCCGCGGATGACAAGGTCATATTCGGCGGCCGGCCCCTGCGAGAATGCGGCACCGGCGGATGCCAGCAGCATCGCGGTGAGCATCAGGCGCGGCATCGTCTTCGGTTTCATGGATTGCCCCCAGATATTTTCGGATAGCGGAATCGATTCGCTGAATATGAAAGCTGCAATCCCGAATGGAAAAGCGCAACCGGCCATCGCGATTCCGGGTGACTATCGGGCAGGTCAGGCTAGATTGCCCCCCTTTTCAGGGGAATAGACATCCATGCCATCCGGACTTGTTGCGCTGCTCGATGACGTCGCCGCGATCGCGAAGCTGGCGGCGGCATCGCTCGACGACGTGGCCGGCGCCGCGGGCAAGGCCGGGGCCAAGGCGGCAGGCGTGGTGATCGACGATACGGCAGTGACGCCGCGCTATGTGGTCGGGCTGTCGCCCGATCGCGAATTGCCGATCATCGCCAAGATCGCAATCGGATCACTGCGCAACAAGCTGCTGTTCCTGCTGCCTGCCGCGTTGGCGCTGAGCGCGCTGGCGCCATGGGCGATCACGCCGCTGCTGATGATCGGTGCCGCCTATCTCTGCTTCGAGGGGGCGGAGAAGGTCTGGGAAGCGGTTTCGGGCGACAGCCATGCCGAGGATGTCCTCGAGGTGACCGATCCCAAGGAACTGGAGGACCGACAGGTGGGCGGCGCAGTCCGCACCGATTTCATCCTGTCGGCGGAGATCATGGCGATCGCGCTCGCCGAACTGCCGGCGCAGACATTGTGGATGCAGGCCGCGGTGCTGGCGGCGGTCGGCATCGCGATCACCGCGGGCGTCTATGGCGTCGTCGCGCTGATCGTGAAGATGGACGATATCGGCCTGCATCTGGCCGAACGCCGCGCCAGCGGCGTCCGCGCGCTCGGCCGCGGCCTGGTGACCGCGATGCCCGTGCTGCTGAAAGGGCTGGCGATCATCGGCACCGCCGCGATGATCTGGGTCGGCGGCGGGATCATCATCCATGGCCTGGAGGTCTTCGGGCTCGAGACGATTCCGCACATCGTCCATGGCGCGGCCGAAGCCGCGGCGCATGCCGTGCCCGTTGCCGGCGGTGCGGTCGAATGGATCGTCGGCGCGGCGGGCGCGGCGGTGGTCGGCATCGTCGTGGGCGGCGTCATCGTCGCCCTGCTCCACCTGTTGCCGCGCAAGCACTGAGAGACTCCATCGTCATTGCGAGCCCTTCGACTGCCTACCAAGGCAGGCGCTCAGGATGAACTTCGATCCTCTGGATCGAAGCGCGGCAATCCAGGGATGCGTCAACCGCTGGATTGGTTGGCCTACGGCCGCCTTCGGCCCGTCGCTATGCTCCTCGCAATGACGTTGGAGAATTGCTGAGCCTGTGTAACGCACTCCCCGCACACCAATGCGTCGTCGCATGAACGGCGGAAGTTTGACTGGATCGGACTCTTAGACGGCCACCACATCCGTCAGCGTCACCGAACGCACCGTGGTGATCATCCGCATCTTTTCCGCGATGATCTCCGCGCGGCGCCGATCGATGCCAGGCTGCACGATGTTGAGCGTCAGCACATCGTCGCGCTGCTGCCCCTCGATATCGGCGGGAATCAGGTCCTGCTGGGCAAAGAGGCCAAGCAGACGCAGATAGAGCTGCGGACAGGCATGGCCATCCACCTGATATTGAAACTGTTCGTGCATATTTTCTCCGGACATCATGCAACCCTCGGCAATGGCGCGCGGCGGGTCGTGGCAGCAGCAGCGATGGTCTCACGCGCCAGCCGGTCGGCGGCACGGCCCGGCGACAAGCCACCGGCCTCCGCCAGATCGAGCACGCTTGTCAGCCGCGCACCGATCGCATCGACGCGCTGACGCACCTCTTCATTGCGCCAGCCGAGATATTCGGCAGCGACGCTGATCATGCCTCCGGCATTGACGACATAATCGGGCGCGTAGAGCACGCCCTTGTCGGCCAGGCGATCGCCGTCCTCCGGCGTCGCCAGCACATTGTTGGCGCCGCCGCAGACGATCGTCGCGCGCAGCCCTTCGATCGTCCGTGCATCGAGCACGCCGCCCAATGCGCACGGCGCGAAGATATCGGCCTGCACGTTCACGATCCTGTCGGCGGGTACGACCGTCGCACCATAATGGCGGGCAAAGGTCGTCGCGACACCGGCGCGCGGCTCGGCGACGACGATCCGCGCCCCCGCTTCGTGGAGCAGCGCGCACAGCGACGATCCGACGCTGCCCAGCCCCTGGACGGCGACGGTGAGGCCGGCCAGCGAACTGCCCAGCCGATATTGGGCGGCAACCGTCATCGCATTGAACACACCGCGCGCCGTCCAGGGCGAAGGGTCGCCGCCCGGCTTGCCGCGCGCCGCCCGCCGCCCCGCGACATGACGCGTCGAGGCGGCGACGGCATCCATGTCCGTCATCGTCGTGCCGACATCCTCGGCGGTCACATAGGCGCCTTCATGCCGCTCCACCGCGCGGCCGAACGCTTCGAACAGCCGGCGCCGATCGAAATCGCCCGCGGGCCGCCGCAGCACCGCCTTGCCGCCGCCCAGCGGCAGGCCGGCCAGCGCATTCTTGTAGCTCATGCTCTCCGCCAGCCGCACCGCATCCACCGCAAGCGCTTCCTTGTCGGCATAATCCCAGAAGCGACACCCGCCGGCAGCCGGCCCCAGCACGGTCGAATGGAGGACGATGACGCCGGACAGGCCGGTCGCTTCGTCCTCGACGGCGACGCATTGCTCGGGAGGATGCGCATTCAGAAAGGCGAGATGAACCATGTAAAGACTCCGATCGATGCTGGGCATGATCGTTCATTCGCCGCGAAACTTCTTGCCTTTCTCAGCGATGAATCGGATTATTCAGGTGAATTTCACTCCATTAATCCAGATTGTGAAACAATCATGCCTCATGACCTCGATTCCTACGAACGGAAAATCCTGGCCCTGCTTCAGGAGGATTCGAGCCTGTCGACCGCCGAGATCTCCGAACGAGTCGGCCTGTCGCCCTCGCCATGCTGGCGCCGGATCGACCGGTTGCAGAAGGATGGATTCATCACGCGCCGCGTCGCACTGATCGATCGGCGCAAGGTCGGGCTCAACGCGCATATCTTCGCGCAGGTGAAATTGAGCGAGCTCGGCCGCGCCAATCTGGACGATTTCACCGCCGCGATCCGCGAATTGCCCGAAGTGCTCGAATGCTATGTCGTGATGGGCGTGTTCGACTTCATCCTGCGCGTCGTCACCAAGGATATCGAAGCCTATGAGCGACTGTTCTTCGACAAGCTGAGCAAGCTGCCCGGCGTGCAGGAAATCAATTCGACGATCGCGCTTTCGGAGATCAAGGCGACCACCGCCCTGCCGCTGTGAAACTCAATACAGATTGGTCTTCGCGTCTTCCTCCAGCGCCTGATCGATCGTCTCGGCGGGAATGTTGAGCTGGAACTGATCCCGCACAATCTTGCCGAGCGTCGGGAAAGCGCCCTTGGGCAATCTCCGGTCGGGATTCCACAGCTCCGAACGCCGCAGCGCCTTCGAGCAATGGAAATAGACTTCGCGGATTTCGATCAGCGTCACCGAGCGCGGCGGCTTTCCGTCATGGACGAAACGATCCATCAGCCCCGGCTCGGTCGTGACCGATGCCAGGCCGTTGATCCGCAGCATGTCGTCGACGCCGGGCAGGAAGAACAGCATGCCGACCGATGGCTGGTGCACGATATTGACCAGCGTATCGAGGCGATTGTTTCCCGGCCGATCAGGAAAGGCGATGTGGGTGTCGTCGATCGCGTGGACGAACCCCGGTTCCCCGCCGCGCGGCGACACATCGGCCAGGCCGTCGGCGCGTGACGAGCCGATGCAGAAGAAGGGCGAAAGCTCGAGGAAGCGCCGGCTATGAGGATCGAGCCGTGGAAAGCATTTGTCGATCACCGTCCGCGACGGATCGGCATAGACGGTGCGCAGATCCGCTTCGCTGTCGAGCGTTGCGGGCTGGCGATTGCCGGGCGCCGAATCGGTCATGCCGACCGGACTGCGACGATGCGACGGAAACGGGAAAGTTCGGACATGGCGGGGATTCTAGCCTTGGCGACCGGCTTCGTCGAGTGGAAGGCGGGCCATATCGCACATCGTTTTTGCTAACGCGAATCACTTGCACAAGCGATATCGGCCGACTAAGACGCGTCCCGCGTCTTCGATCCAGCCCTGGCAGCAATGTGCGACATGGGAAAGGCGATTCCGCCCGATTGATCGATCAGATCGATCAGTCAGTCTCTAAAATCCAATTTCCGCATTGCAACAAAGCCACCTAGATCGGCGCTCGCAGACACCGCAAACACATGGAGCATGCATGTCCCTCATCAATTCCGACCTCAAGCCCTTCAAGACCGAAGCCTTCAAGGATGGCAAGTTCGTGACCGTCACGGACGCGGACGTGAAGGGCGGCTGGGCCGTCTTCTTCTTCTATCCCGCCGACTTCACTTTCGTCTGCCCCACCGAGCTGGAAGACCTGGCCGACAATTACGACGCCTTCCAGAAGCTGGGCGTGGAGATCTACAGCGTGTCGACCGATACGCATTTCTCGCACAAGGCGTGGCATGACACCTCGCCGGCGATCGGCAAGATCAAGTACACGATGCTGGGTGACCCCACCGGCACGATCACGCGCAATTTCGACGTGATGATCGAGGAAGCGGGCCTCGCCGATCGCGGCACCTTCGTCGTCGATCCCGAGGGAAAGATCCAGATCGTCGAAGTGACGGCCGGCGGCATCGGCCGCGACGCCAGCGAACTGCTGCGCAAGGTGAAGGCGGCGCAATATGTCGCAGCGCACCCGGGCGAAGTCTGCCCCGCCAAGTGGCAGGAAGGCGAAGAGACGCTTGCGCCTTCGCTGGACCTCGTCGGCAAGATCTGAGCCGGCGGATCGTGAAAGTTCCGGGGGCGGCAGCGCTGCCCCCGGGATCTTCCCGGCAAATATTCGGGTGAGCGCAGGCGCCACCGAAACCCTCTGTCACCCTGAACTCGTTTCAGGGTCCATGTCGAACCCACCTCGATGGTGCGGGTTGAAGCATGGATGCTGAAACAAGTTCAGCATGACGAAGCAGGTCATCCGGCGAACCGCGAGCGCATAACCCCCATCGGAGCACGACCATGTTGGACGCCAATCTCAAGCAGCAGCTCAAGACCTATCTCGGCAACATCACTCTGCCGATCGAACTGGTCGCGTCGCTCGACGACGGCGCCAAATCGGCCGAATTGCTGGCGCTGCTCGAAGAGATCGCCGCGCTGTCCGACAAGGTGGCGCTGCTCCGCGACGGCACCGACCGCCGCGCGCCCAGCTTCATGATCCGCCGCGCCGGCACCGATATCGGCGTGCGTTTCGCCGGCATCCCGATGGGCCATGAATTCACCTCGCTCGTGCTCGCGCTGCTCCAGGTCGGCGGCCATCCGTCGAAGGCGGCGCAGGAGCTGATCCAGCAGGTCAAGGACCTCGACGGCGATTTCGCGTTCGAGACCTATTTCTCGCTGTCGTGCCAGAACTGCCCCGACGTCGTGCAGGCGCTCAACCTGATGGCCGTGCTCAATCCGCGCATCAGCCATGTCGCGATCGATGGCGCGCTGTTCCAGGACGAAGTCGATACGCGCAAGGTGATGGCAGTGCCGTCGATCTTCCTCAACGGCGAACCGTTCGGCCAGGGCCGGATGGAGCTGGAACAGATCCTGGCCAAGATCGACACCGGTGCCTCGGCCCGCGCCGCGGAGAAGATCAAGGCGAAGGACGCGTTCGACATACTCGTAGTCGGCGGTGGCCCGGCGGGCGCGGCGGCGGCGATCTATGCCGCACGCAAGGGCATCCGCACCGGCATCGCCGCCGAGCGCTTCGGCGGCCAGGTGCTCGACACCATGGCGATCGAGAATTTCATCTCGGTCCAGCACACCGAAGGTCCGAAGCTCGCCGCGCAGCTGGAACAGCACGTCAAGGATTACGATGTCGACATCATGAACCTGCAACGCGCGGAGAAACTGATTCCCGCCAAGGTACCGGGCGGCCTGCACGAAGTGCGGCTGGAGAGTGGCGCGTCGCTCAAGGCACGCACCGTCATCCTCTCGACCGGCGCGCGCTGGCGGCAGATGAACGTGCCGGGCGAAGACGCCTATCGCAACAAGGGCGTCGCCTATTGCCCGCATTGCGACGGCCCGCTCTACAAGGGCAAGCGCGTCGCGGTGATCGGCGGCGGCAATAGCGGCGTCGAGGCCGCGATCGACCTGGCCGGCATCGTCGCCCATGTCACGCTGATCGAGTTCGACAGCCAGCTCCGCGCCGATGCGGTGCTGCAGCGCAAGCTCTACAGCCTGAAGAACGTCACCGTCATCACCTCCGCGCTGACCACCGAAGTCCATGGCGACGGTGAAAAGGTGATCGGCCTGACCTATCGCGACCGCAATGCCGACAGTTCGCACCTCGTCGAGCTGGAGGGCATCTTCGTCCAGATCGGGCTGGTGCCCAACACCGAATGGCTGACCGATTCGGTGGCGCTCTCCCCGCGCGGCGAGATTGAGATCGACCATCGCGGCCACACCTCGATCGAGGGCGTGTTCGCCGCCGGCGACGTGACGACCGTGCCTTACAAGCAGATCGTCATCGCGATGGGCGAAGGATCCAAGGCCGCGCTTTCGGCCTTCGACTATCTGATCCGCCTGGCGCCGGTGGAAACCGCCGAGGCGGCGGAGGCGGCCTGAGCCATCTCCCCGTCATTCCGGCGAAAGCCGGAATCTCCCTTCCTGTTCACCGCCTGTGCAAAGAGAAGTGAGATTCCGGCTTTCGCCGGAATGACGTATTATTCTGGGTCGGCAGCGCTCGGACCGGAGACATCCACCTTCAGGATCGCACCGACACCGGCGACGGTGAAGGCCAGCAGATAATCGCGCACCGCCACGGCATCCATCAGGCTTTCGGTCTCGCCGCTGACCCGGCCCACGCGCCGCGCCGACGAATCCGAACAGGCATCGATCATCGTGCCGATCATCAGCCGATAGGCATGGGCGAGATCGGCGTTCGACGCCTCCGGCGCGACCGCGTGCAGCCAGCCGAGCAATTCGGTCGACAGTGGATCGGTGAGATCGGCGATGGCGGCGACGTGCACGCCGTGCCCCACATACATCATGCGGCCGAGCAGCTCGATATAGCTCGCCCATTCCTGCCCACCCGACAGCGCCCGTTCGACGAACGGAACGACGACCGCGGCGACGACGTCCTCAAGCTGGGCCTTGCCGCCGCGCGCCGCCACCAGCTCGCGATATTTCTCACGCCGCATTTCGCCCAGCGCATGGAAGCGACGGCGGACGACATCGGTCAGCAGCAGATCCTTCGAGCGGAAATGATAGCTGAGCGTGCCGAGCGTATCGCCCGAGGCGGCCGCAATGTCTCGGATCGAGGTCGCGTCGAAGCCACGTTCGGCGAACAGCCGCTCCGCCGTATCCAGCAGCCTTTCGCGTGAACCTCCCTTGGGTGCAGCCATTCATTCTTCCCGGCACGACGCCGGATTCCGCACCCGGCCTATTCCTGTTCAGGGGATAGGCCTTGGCCGATCCCGCGCAAGCTTGACAGTCGGTCGTTCGTCCGACATACTCTCTCTAACGATCGCCGAAGCCCATGTAAACGGCAGGCAGGACGGGCTGACGACGAGCAGCCGCGACACGGGGAGGAAAGCAGATGGCCTTGCACGGGATGCGCCGCTGGTCCGGCACGATGATCACCGCGACGATGCTGCTCGGCACGGCCGCGCACGCGCAGACCGCGGGCACCGCCGATGATGCGAACGAAGAAATCATCGTCACCGCGCAGAAGCGCGAGACCAGCCTGCAACAGACATCGGCATCGATTTCCGCCGTCTCGGGCGACGCGTTGCAGCAACGCCAGGTGACCAGCATCGAGGGGCTGGCGCAGGGTCTGGCCGGGGTCAATTTCGGGCAGACCACGGGCAATGCCCGTATCGCGATCCGCGGCGTCGGCTTCGACAACACCACCGTCGGCAATGAAGGGCGCGTCGCCTATCATGCCGATGGCGTCTTCATCAGCCGGCCGGCGGCGGCGCTTGCCGGTTTCTACGATATCGAGCGGGTCGAGGTGCTGCGCGGGCCGCAGGGTACGCTTTACGGCCGCAACGCCACGGGCGGTGCGATCAACGTCATCTCGCGCGCGCCGGGCAATGTGCTGGGCGGCTATTTCGACGCGACCTACGGCAATTACGACATGAAGCGGCTGGAAGGCGCGATCGGCGGCCCGGTTTCCGACACGCTCTCCGCGCGCTTCTCGTTCCAGGCGATCGACCGCGGCGGCTATGGCCGCAACCTGACCACCGGCCGCGACGTCGACGACCAGAGCAGCATCGGCGCGCGCGGTCAGATCCGCTTCGCTCCGAGCAAGCGGTTCGACCTCACCGTCTCGGCCGATTATTTCCACCAGGACGATCATGCCTATGGCTTCCACTATCTCGGCCGCGGCAGCCTGACCGATCCCGCCTCGACCCCGCCGCTGCCGGGACAGTTGCTGACCGGCATCCGCGCAGGCGGCCGGGTGCCGACGAACCTGCGCGATTCGACGTCGGATTCGGGCCCGTTCAACCGGCGTACCTTTTGGGGCCTGTCGGCCAATGCGCGCTTCGATCTGGGCGGCGTCGAACTCCGCTCGGTGACGGGCTATCGCGAATCGCGCTTCCACATCACCTCGGATCTTGACGTCACCAGCGCGCCGATCTCGGTCTACGACCAGTTCGAATTCTCCGATCAGTTCAGCCAGGAATTGCGGCTGAGCGGCGAGTTCGGCCGCGGCGACTGGATGATCGGCGGCTATTATTTCAACGAATCGCTGTTCGGCGGCACGCGCATCGCGCTCGATCCCGTCGTGCTGGCGTCTGCGACGCCGAACCTGCCGCCGCTCAGCAGCTATCGGCAGGGTTATTATGGAGCGGGCCAGCTCGACACCGACGCCTATGCCGTCTTCGCCAATCTCCGTTTCGAATTCACCGATCGATTGGCGGTGCGGCTGGGCGCACGGTACAGCGACGAAAGCCGCACGGTCGATGAGGAGCTGAAGCTCGATTTCGCGACGCCCTGGCCGCCCTTTGTCGCGCATTTCCCGCCGACACCGCCGGGCGCGCGACGCCAGGCCAAGGAAAGCTGGTCATCCTTCACCCCGTCCGCCACGCTCGAATATAAGGCGAGCGACGACATCTTCCTCTACGCCACCTATTCGCGCGGCTTCAAAAGCGGCGGCTTCAACCTGGGCGTGCTCCAGGCGCCCTTCGCACCCGAAAAGATCACCGATTATGAAGCGGGCATCCGCGCCGAATGGCTCGGCGGCAAGCTGACCACCAATCTCTCCGCCTATTATTACGATTATTCGAACCTGCAGGTGACCAAGATCAACGGCACCGCGGTCACCATTGAGAATGCCGCGAGCGCGCGGATCAAGGGCATCGAGGCGGAGATCATCGCGCGGCCGATACCGGCGCTGCGGATCGACGCGACGCTGTCACTGCTCGATTCCGAATATCGCGACTATGTATCGGCCGATCCGGCGCGGGCGGCGCTGGGGCCGATCGACCTGTCGGGCAACGAACTGACCCAGGCGCCCAATTACACAGTCAATCTCGGCGCGAGCTATACGATCCCCAGCGCGATCGGCGACTTCACGCTGCGCGGCGAAGGCCGCTGGGTCGACCGGATCTGGTTCACCCAGTTCAACCTGCCGCATACATCACAACCGGCCTATGAGCTGTTCAACGCCTTTCTGAGCTGGAAGAGCGCGGACAGAGGCTGGCGCGCCACCGCATTCGTCCGCAACATCGCGAACAAGCAGGTGGTCTCGGCCGGCTTTATCGGATCGAGCCTGGTCGGATCGCCGCTGCTCGGTTCGTTCGAACCGCCACGCACCTATGGCCTGACCATCGGGATGGGTTTCTAGGCGTGCGACTGGTTACGTTCGAGGCCGGCGCGGGCGAGCGGCTCGGTGCGCTGATCGCCGGGGATCGCGTGCTCGATCTCGCCGCCGCCGGCGAACGGCTGGGAATCGCAGTACCCGTCACCATGCAGGCATTGATCGAAGCGGACGCGCCGGGGCTCGATGCCGTGCGCCGGATCGCCGAGATCACGCCCGACGAAACGATCGCGCCACTTGCGGCCGTGCGCCTGCTTGCCCCGCTGCCCCGGCCAGTCCGGCTGCGCGATTGCTGCCTGTTCCTCGAACATATGGAAATCGCGCTCGACAAGCTCGGTCGCCGCGCGCTGGCCGACGCACCCGATCTCGAGACCGCACTCGCCGAGGCCAAGGCGCAGGGCCGCTATGCACTGGTGCCCGCCTTCAAGGACCAGGTGATCTATTACAATGCCGACCATGTGAATGTGGTCGGCACCGATGTCGACATTGTCTGGCCCGCACATTCGGACTGGATGGATTTCGAGCTCGAATGGGCATGCGTGATCGGCCGGCCAGGACGTGACATCGCGCGCGCCGACGCCCGCGATCATATCTTCGGCTACACCATCTTCAACGACTGGTCGGCGCGCGACGCGCAACTGTCCTTCATGGCCGCCAATCTCGGCCCCGGCGAAGGCAAGGACTTCGCCAACGGCATCGGCCCCTGCATCGCGACACCCGACGAATTCGCCGATCCCTATGCGCTGGCGATGACCGCACACGTCAATGGCGAGCGATGGTCGCGCGGCAGCACTGCCAGCATGCACCATCGTTTCGAGGATGCGATCGTCCAGTTCAGCCGCTCGCGCACACTGTCGCCCGGCGAGATCCTGGGCTCGGGCACCGTGCTCGGCGGCTGCGGCTTCGAACTCGACCGACGCCTCGCCGACGGTGATCTCGTCGAACTCCATATCGAGGGCATCGGCACCCTCGGCAACCGCGTCGTCAGGCGCTGAAGTCACGAAAGGAAAGCGCCATGTTCGAAGTTCGTCGCATCGTCACCGGGATCGCGCCCGATGGTCGTTCCAACATCACCTTCGACGGCAAGGCCACCAACGTCCTGCCGATCGGCGGATGGGACGGCGCCTATATCAGCGAATTATGGGTGACCGAGGAAATGCCCGTCGACAATAGCGGCGATACCGATCGCGGTGCGCGCCCGATCCGCCATGACCCGACGCCGGGCGGCACGATCTTCCGGACCGTCGAAATCCCGCCCGAACGCGGCGCGGCTATCGACGTCGATGCGGCCTTTTCCTCGATGGGCAGCCACAATCGACCATCACAGGCCGATACGGAACAACATGCCAGCATGCATTTCACCAATTCGGTCGACTATCTGATCGTGATCTCCGGCGAGATGACGATGCTGATGGAGGATGGCGAGACGGTGCTGAGGACGGGCGACTGCATCGTCCAGCGCGGGACCAAACATGCCTGGGTCAATCGCGGCACCGTGCCCTGCGTGATCGCCGCGGTGCTGGTCGACGCCACGCCCGTCTGATCCCGTCATGGAGCGCTTCGCCGATGCCGGGGACGTATGCCGCGTCGAAGCGGTGCCGGTGGGGGAGCGTATCCCGTTCACAACCATCGATGCGCTGCTGCGGGCCGGCGCCGCGCGCGATCCCGACGGCGCGGCGCTGATCTGGCTGCCCACCGGCCGCGCGAACGACGCGGCGGAGACGATCAGCTTCGCCGGGCTGCTCGACCGGGTGATGCGCATGGCGAATCTGCTTCACGCACATGGCGTCCGCGACGGGGCGGCGGTTTCGATCCTGTTGCCCAATCTGCCCGACACACATGTCGCGCTATGGGGCGGGTCGCTGGCGGGGGTGGCCAATCCGATGAACCCGTTGCTCGCGCCCGAGCAGATCGCCGGGATCATGGCGGCGGCGGGCAGCCGCGTGCTGATCACCGGCGGGCCGGGCATGGCCTATGACGTCCATGCCAAGGCGCAGGCGGTGCGTGCGCTGCTGCCCGATCTCGACACCGTGATCACGATCGGCGCCGATCATGATGCGGCGATCGCGGCGCAACCCGGCGACATGTTGGTGAGCGGCCGTGCGATCCGGGGCGAGGATCCATCGGTCTATTTCCATACCGGCGGCACCACCGGCACGCCGAAACTGGCGCAGCAGACGCATTGGAACCAGGTCTTTATGGCGTGGACCACCAGTTTCGTGCTCGGCCTGACGCCCGAGGACCGCATCCTGACCGGCCTGCCGCTGTTCCACGCCAATGCCGCCGTCGCGACGGGGCTCGGCGCGATCTTTGCGGGCGCGGCTTCGATCCTCGCCGGCCAGCAGGGCTATCGCGACAAGGGCATGATCGCCGATTTCTGGGCGATCGCGGCGCGCCACCGCGCGACATTATTCAGCTGCGTGCCGACGATCCTGGCGAGCCTGCTCGACCGCCTGCCCGACGGGCTCGACACCGGTGCGCTCCGCTTCGGCATGTGCGGTGCGGCGCCGATGCCCGTCAGCCTGTTCCGCGCCTTCGAGCAAAGAACGGGAATCCGCATCCTCGAACTGTACGGCATGACCGAAGGCGCCGCGCTCAGCACCGCCAATCCCCGTGACGGCGAGCGGCGGATCGGTTCGATCGGGCTCAGACTGCCCTATCAGGGATGCCGCACCGCAATCCTCGACGATGCGGGTGGCTTCGTCCGCGATTGCGCGCCCGGCGAAACCGGGGCGCTGCTGCTCAGCGGCCCCAATCTCTTCCCCGGCTATCGCCAGCCCGATTTCAACGCGACCGGCTGGCCGCTGCCCGGCTGGTTCGACAGCGGCGACCTCGCGCGTCAGGACGAGCAGGGCTATGTCTGGCTGGCCGGACGCGCCAAGGATCTGATCATCCGGGGCGGCCATAATATCGACCCCGCCGCGATCGAGGAAACGCTCCATCGCCATCCCGATGTCGAGCTCGCCGCCGCGGTCGGCATGCCCTGCGCCTATGCCGGCGAAGTGCCGATCGCCTATGTCGCGCTCAAACCCGGTGCCTCGGTGACGGCGGAAACATTGCGCGACTTCGCCCGCGATATGGTGCACGAACGCCCCGCCGCGCCGGTCGAAGTGGTCGTCGTCGAGGCCATCCCGGTGACCGCGGTCGGCAAGATCTTCAAACCCGCATTGCGCACCGATGCCGCAACACGCGCGCTGAGCACCGCCGCCGCCGATTTCGGCGCCGACATCGGCATCTCTGTCCGCACCGACGCCGCGCACGGCCTGATCGCGGAGATCCGCTGCCCGGCCGGCTTCGATCGCCGCGCCGAACTGGCGCAGCATCTCGGGCGCTTCGCGATCGCCCTGTCGATGATCGATGCCGCGCCCGATCAGGCGGCAAGCGGCGGCGAACGGCAATGACCGCGACGACCATGCTTGCGGCTTTGCTCCTTGCCGGAAGCGCGCCCGTGCCCGACAGATGCCCGGGGGCGGACGCCGCGCGCTGGATCACGCTCGGCACCGCCGGCGGCCCCATTCCCAGGCGCGAACGCGCGCAGCCCGCCAATGCGCTGGTGGTGAATGGCGCCGTCTATCTGTTCGATACCGGCGACGGCGTCGTCCGCCAGATGACCGCCGCCGGGATCGCGCCGGGCACGATCCGCGCGGTTTTCCTCACCCATCATCATGTCGACCACAATGCCGGGCTCGGCCCGCTCCTCGCGACGCGCTGGGTTCTGCAAAACCACAAGCCGCTGCCGATCTGGGGACCGCGCGGCACGCGGCAGATGGTGCGCAACCTGATCGCCGCCAATCGCACCACCGAGCGCGCGCCGATCACCGCGGGCGGAGAAGGCCCATCCATGGTCGCTGGCGTCGCTGTCAACGACATCGCGTCCGACACGCCCGGCCCGGTCATTATATATCGCGACGCCAACATCACCGTCACCGCCGTCGCCAATACCCATTATCACTTCGCGCCGGGCAGCCGCGCCGCCCGCTTCGCGCGCTCCTATGCCTATCGGATCGAAGCCGCCGGGCGGACGATCGCCCTGACCGGCGACACCGGCCCTTCGGGCGCCGTCGAAGCGCTTGCCGATGGCGCAGATCTGCTCGTTTCGGAGGTGATCGATATCGCCGGCGTCCGCCGGGTCATGGAGGCATTGCCCAGCATCGAACCGGTTTTGCTCGACGGGCTGATGACGCATATGCGGCTCGATCATCTCACCACCACCGACGTCGCGCAGCTCGCGGCGCGCGCGCATGTCCGCTGCGTCGTGCTCACCCATCTGGCGCCGGGTCTGGATGGCGAGGATGCGGAGACGGTCTATGGCGCGCCGATCCGCTCCCTGTTGCCGATTCCGGTCCGCGTCGCAAAGGACCTGCAGGTCCACTGACCGGGAATGCCGACGACCTTGCGCGTTTGGCGCTTTGTTAAGCGCCGATGTGGCAGAATGCCGGCATGACGAGGATCATTGTCCCCGCATTGCTGCTGGCGCTCGCGATGATCGTGCTGATGCCGCGCGGGCCGACGCCTGCATCGCGGCCCGTCGATGTCCGGGCGGCGACCGCCGCGCCCGCGCCGATCGCGACGGCGCCCGATGCCGGCAACGGCTTTGCCGGCGCAACGCTTTCACGGTCAGCAGACGGCCATTTCTACGCCGACGCACAGGTGAACGGCGCGACCTTGCGTTTCCTGGTCGACAGCGGCGCAAGCGCGGTAGTGCTGACTCGCGCCGATGCCCAGCGTGCCGGGATCATGGCATCGACCGGTGAATTCACCGCAGAAGCGCAGGGCGCCAATGGCGTGGTGAAGCTCAAGCCGGTCATGATCGCACGCATCGCGATCGGGCCGGTGGCCGCCGAAGGCGTCACAGGCGCCGTTGCCGAGACCGGGCCGCCAATATCGTTGCTCGGGCAAAGCTTTCTTTCTCGCGTCTCGCACGTCGAGATCGAAAAGGATGCGATGCGGCTGCGCTGACGAGGAACGGCAGCTTCGCCTATTATCAGTGCCGCGTCACGCCGCTGGCGGGAGCGGAATTGCCCTCGATCATCCATTCCGGCCAGACATCGAGCGGCCAGCCGCCAGTCTCGAACTGGCGCTGCAGCATGCTCAGCCATTGGCGGACGAGTGTCCGATCCAGCAAGATGCTCGGCTGAAAATCGAGATCGGATTCGAAGAACAATCCGACATGCTCGGCGGAAAGCTTGAGCGTGATATTGGCGACCAGATGGATAGGCGCATCGGGGTCAGCCGCGACCGGCCGCGACGGCTTGATGCCGGAAACCGCCTGCGCCTGTTCCTGCGCGAGCATCGCGTCGCGAACGGTGGAAAGCGGAATGCCCTCCGTCTTTTCCATATGATTGGCGAGCGCCCGGACCAGCGAGCGTGCCAGCCTTTGCGTCAGCCACATCCGCACGCTGCGGGCATTGTCGAGCAGCGCCGCGAAATGGATACGATCCTCCGCCGGCACATAGGACAGGGTGATGCTCGTGATCTTTGCCATGACCGCCGCACGATAGGGATTATCCGGGGCGCCGCAACCGTGCCGCCGCCCCGGAGTTTCATTTGCGATCCCGAAGATGCTGCGCATCCGGGATCGGTTCGCTTAGACCATGATCACGGAAGATTGCTTCAATCTGGAGTGTGTGAAACGTCAGTTCGGCGAAGCCAATCATGGTCTCAACAATTTGAATAGAGCCTGATTCACGCCATCGGCGGAAGCGCTTCCTCCTCAAGCGATCAGGCTCTGCCGCCGCGCAGGCTTCACCAAGTCTCGATGAGCCACGCTCATCGAGACTTGGTTTCAACGCTCGCCCATCGATTCCGACGTGGTCTTCAGGATCGGCTTGGTGAGATAGCGGAACACGGTGTTCTTGCCCGTCACGATCTCCGCGATCACCGTCATGCCCGGCTGAATCGCGATCACTTCGCCAGGATGCTTCGGGCGCATCTTGGAGATGTCGACTTCCACATTCACGCGATAATAGATGTTCTGCGATCCATCCTGGCGCTGTTCGGCCAGCGTATCGGGGCTGATATAGGTCACCTTGCCATGGCCGGCGCCATAGATGCCGCTGTCATAGGCATCGAACTTCACCGATGCGGTCTGGCCGAGCTTGACGAAGGCGATGTCGCGCGGCGCGACCTGCGCCTCGACGATCAGCTTTTCGCCGGTCGGCACGATCTGGAGAACCTCGTCACCCGGCCGCAGCACGCCGCCGACCGTGGTCAGGCGGACATTCTTGACGATACCGTCGGTCGGCGCGACCAGATCCGTCGCCTTCAGCGCGTCCTCACGCTGCGCCATCACCTGCTGCGCGGTGACCAGATCCTCTTCGGTCTTGGCGAATTCGGTCTGGAGATCCTGGATATATTTTGCGCGCTTGCCGGAGATCTGCCCTTCGACATCGACCATGCCGCGCTGCATGCGGATCACTTCCGACCGCGCGACGTCACCGCTCTTGACCAGCGGCAGGTTGAGATTGAGCTCTTCCTGCATCAGCGTCTTCATCGAGCGCAGTGCGGACAGGTCGGACTGGAGCGCTTCGCGGCGCTTGAGATAGAGCTGACGCTGGTTGGCGACGAATTCGGTGTAAGGCACCACATCCGCCGGGAAGTTGAGCGGGCGATCGTAGAGCTCGGCCTGGATACGCGACATCTGGCTCTTGAGCGCCGCCACCTTGGCGCGGCTCTCGGTCACCGCGGCCTGGAGTTTGATCTTGTCGAGCACCACCAGCAATTCGCCGCGCTTGACGAGATCGCCCTCGCGAACGCGGATCTCACCAATCACGCCACCGTCGGCGCTCTGGATGATCTGGACGCGCCCGATCGGGATCACCTTGCCGGGCGCACGCGTGATCTGGTCGAGCTCTGCCCAGAGCGACCAGGTGATGAACGCGACGAGCGCGAACGCGATCGTGACGATGATCCAGCTCGACGTCTTCAGCGGTTTGATCATGGCTTCAGGCTTTCGATGATTGGATCAACGACCCGCCGTAGCGGTGATCGGGGAAACCGTCTTGGACGGCTGCTGTGCGGGCGGCTTGGGCTGGAGCCGCTGGACGACCTCTGCGGTCGGTCCGTCGAGCAGGACGCGGCCATTGCCCATCACGATCACGCGCTGAACGCGTGCAAGCAGTTGCAGCCGGTGGGTAACGATCAGCAGCGTCTGTTGCGGACCGAGCGATTTTTCCAGCGCCGCGAGCACCGCGACTTCCGAATTCTGGTCGAGATTGGCGGTGGGCTCGTCGAGCAGCCAGACGGTCGGGTTGGCGAGCAGCATGCGCGTCATGCCGACCAGACTGCGCTGACCGCCGGAGAGGCCGCGCCCCCCCTCCTGGATCTGGAGGTCGAGGCCAAGCGGATGCGCAGAGATCATGTTGATCAGGCCGGTCTTCTTCGCGGCGTCCATCACCGCGTCGTCGCCGACATTGCCCATGCCCATCATCAGATTCTCGCGCAACGATCCGTTCACCAGGCGGAAATCCTGCGGCAGATAGCCGATATGCTGACGCAGCACGTCGTCGGCGATCTGCGTCAGATCGAGCCCGCCGATCTTCGCGGTGCCGGCCTGGGCATGGAAGATGCCAGCCAGGATACGCAGCAAGGTCGTCTTGCCCGATCCGACGCCGCCAATGATGGCGACACGCTCACCAGGGCGGAATTCGAGCTTGGGAACGTCGAGCCCCTCGCGCGCGCCGGGATAGGCGAAGCGGATATTGTCGATCTGGATCGGACCGTTGAGACTGCCGGGGCGCAGCGACGATTCGCTGGAGGTGCGATCGAGCGGCAGCTTGAGGATGGCGTCCAGCGCCTTCAGCGAGGAACGCGCATAGCCCCATTGGACGATCAGATTGGGCAGCATCGCGATCAATGGGCCGTTGATGCGGCCGGCGATGATCGAACAGGCGAGCAGGCCACCCGAAGTCATGTTGCCCTGGCCGACTTCATAGGCGCCGACCGCCATGATCGCGACATAGGCGATCTGCTGAAGTGTCGAGAAGACCGAGCCGGCCATCGCCGAACTCCGCTTCACCGGATCTTCGAAATGATGGACTTCGCGGATCAGCCGGTTCCAGCGGCCAAGCATGAACCAGCCGCCGCGGCCGGCCTTGATCGATTCCGCCGCGTCGAGCGATTCGACGAGCATGCCGTTCTTGCGATTGCCGCTGACCTGGGCACGATCGGTGCCGTTGCGGATCATCTTGGCGAGGCCGAACGCCATCAGCAGCGCGATCGGCAGGCTGATAATCGGCACGATCGCGACGACGCCGCCGATCAGCCCGATCACGACGATGAAGAACAATGCGAAGGGAAGATCGGCGAGCAGGAAAAGCGATCCCGACGACATCACGCCGCGAACCTGCTCCAGCCCGCGGAGCTGCGCGGCCATGGTGCCGATGCCCGGCGGGCGAGCGTCAAGCCGCACCGCCTGTGCGCGCGCGAAGAAATATTCGGAGACCTCCGCGTCGATATCCGCCGCTTCGCGCTCGATCATGAGCGCGCGGACCGTTCTGAGCGTGAAATCGATGCCCAGCGCGATCATCACGCCGATGGTCAGCACCCACAATGTCGAATAGCTGCCCAGCGGGATCACGCGATCGAACAGCTGCATCGAATAGAGCGAGGTAGCGAGCGTGACGATATTGGCGAAGACCGTCGCGAGCGTCGCCATCACCAGCACATTCTTGCGCCGCATGACCGCGCGCCAGAAGATCGAGATCGCCTTCGGCGTCTTTTCGCCGCCAAGCGGGTCGGGAAAGGCGACATCAAAAAAGGCGAGACCGTCATGATATTCGAGCAGCGGCAGATGCAGGCCCGAAAGCCGGATCATCTCCTCATTTTCCCACTGCTCCGCGACCGCCCAGCCGATCTCCGCCTGATAGACGAGCAACGGAAACTGATCGGCACGCGGGCGCGTCTGGAATTGCACGGGCGCCGGCCAGGCGAGCTGGGCGCAGAGCTGCGCCACGTCGGTGGCGCCCAGATCGAGCTCCAGCCCGTCGAGATCCCCATCCCATTTGGGCGCAAGCGATATACCCTTGACCTGGGCAAAATGCTCCACGGCGCCGCGGATGCTGGTATCTGTCGTCATTTGCCTGAATCCACCTGTTCGCCGTCGATCGGCCGGGGCTGCCATCCGCATGTGCGCAACCATATGCGCGCGTTCGAGGACATCGCGCCGATCTCGGCGTCTGCCACCGACATTTCGGAATTGGTCGCTTCGCGCACCGCGTTCATCACATCGAGCCAGGTACGACGACCGGCGATGAACTGACGCTTGTAGGATTCGGTGACCAGTTCCGATGAACTCGACGCGCGTGCGCCCGCGGACACGCGTTCTCGCGAGGCACGGTTGGTCACAAAATCGAGCCGGAGCGCTTCGCGCAGTTCGCGCTCGGCGGTCGAGATGCTGAACTCGCTGCCCTGGACGCGCGCGCGCGCGGCACCCACCGCAGCAAGTTGAGACAGGCCCGCGCCGGTCTGCGCGCGCAGCGCCACGCCGGCACGCGTGCCGGTGATCTCATTGTGCGAAAGCTGTCCGAGCAATTGCGGGAACAGACCGGCCTTCGCGACCTTCGCTTCGGCACGGGCCGCGAGCACCTCGGCGCGCAAGCGCTGCAACTTCGGATCGCAGGACAGCGCGCGGTCGATCGCGCCGGTCTCTGACGGATGCGAGATTGCGGGATCGTAATCGGGCACATTGCCGAGATTGATCGACGTCGTGCCGACCAGTTCGACGAGCTGGCTGTAGCTCGCGGTGCGCTGCGCGCGTGCGAGCGCAAGCTCCTGTTCGAGCTGTGCGGTACGCGAACTTGCGAGATCGAGATCCGATTGCGGGCTGATCTCCTGCTGCACGCGGTTCGAGATCGTCGCGAGCAAGGTCTTGTGCTGCGCAAGCCCACCCTCGAGCACGGCCTGACGGCGTGCGGCAGCCGCAACATTGTAAAAGGCATCGACAACACGCAGCGCCACTTCGCGCGCGGTTTCGTCCACCGCCGCACGGCGGACCAGCCAGAGCGCCTCGGCACGATCGATCGTGCCACCGATCTTGCCAAAGGTCAGGATGGGCTGCTCGACCACGGCATTGGCGGCGACGCCGTTCTGCGATGCGGTCTGCGAACCCCGCGTGATCGCCAGCGCCTCGACCGTCAGACTGGGATAGCGCAGCCAGCGCGCACCGCGGAGTTCGGCGCGCGACGCGCGCAGCTCGGCCTCGGCGGTGCGAATGGTGGGATAATTCTCGGTCGCGATCTCCGCGGCGTTGAGCAGCGCGGTCGGCACGCCCGGCGGCGCCGCGAGCGCGACCTGCACGTCGGTCGCCGGATCGGCGGGCGGTCCGTAGGACGGCGCCTGTTGCGCCGAAAGCGACGTCGGCCCCGCCAGGCAGAGCGACGCACATAAAAGGGCCGGCAGGCAAATCGGCTTCGTCATGCTTTATCCATGATCATGGGCGCAGGCCGCATCGCCGAGCCGGCAGATGCCGGGATCGGGAACGAAGCCTTATCGATTGCTGGGCTGAATGGAGACATGGCGCCCCGGAGGTCTCCAAGGGCGCCATGCGAAAATCGGCTTATTCCGCCGCGGCCTGCGCGGCCGCATCCTGTTCGCGGATCTTCTCGATCAGCGCCTGAAGCGCTTCGACGATCGGAATGACGCGGTTGGTCGGAATGATGATATCCTGACCGCTGACATCCTCACCCTTGGAATTGCGGTGAAACGTCTCAATCCGCAGAACCCCGTTCGCCACGGAGGCGCTCCCCAAACCTTCTACGTACATCAAAACCTATCCTTCAAACGTTATGCAGGCAGGCACAGGCAGACGCGCCGCGCCCATTTGGCGCAACGACTCCCCCCGAAAATCCACCTACTAAACGCATATAATAGCGCATTGTAGCTTATGCAAACTGTTAACCGATGAGAAAATAGAACCAAATCGGTTATTTTTTCACGTAGCGCGCCAAGGACGAATTTGCACATTCTGCAGGCTGGGTGGCCACACCTGGTGAAGCGTAAGCCACAGAAAACAAAAGGAATCCTGTGCGCCGAAAGCTACACCCGATCGTTCGAAGCCTTAGCTGCTCGCCGCCAGACGATCGACCCATTCGATCTGCCGCGGCAGACAGACCGAATTGAGGTCATATTCGGCAACCGCGCGCATGCGGGCATTGGCGCCCAGCCGCGCACGCCGGTCGGGGTCATCGAGCAAGGTGCAAACCGATTCCACCAGCGCCTCACGATCGAAAAAGGGCACAAGCACGCCCTGTTCGCCATCATCGATCGCCTCGCGCACCGGTGCGGTATCGCTCGCGACGATCGCGCATTCCATCGCCATCGCCTCGATCAGACTCCAGGACAGGACGAAGGGATAGGTGAGATAGACATGCACGGTGGAGACCGCGAGCAGACCCAGAAACTGCTGATAAGGCACCTTCCCGACAAAGTTGACCCGCGACAGATCGATCTGATCACTGACTTCCTGCAGGAAGATGTTGCGCCAACTCTTGCCCTTGGGCGGCGGCGCGCCGTAGCTGACCTCATCGCCGCCGACGATGATGACGCGCGCATTGGGCCGTCGGCGCATGAGTTCGGGCAGGGCGCGCATGAAGACGTGATAGCCGCGATAGGGCTCGAGGTTGCGGTTGACGAAGGTGATCACCTCGTCGTCGCGGCTGACTTCGATCTTGTCGTTGAGCCTCAGCTTCACGCCGGCAATGGGCTTCACCCTGTCGGTGTCGATGCCGTCATGGACGATGTGGATGCGCGACTGAAACGGCTCGGGAAAACTCGACGCCTGCCATTTCGTCGGCGCGATACCAGCGGCCGCCTGCTCGAAATGGAGCAAGTTGCCGACATTCTTGATGAGCATGCGGCACGCGCTTTCGTCGCGGTTCCCACTGGGAAACTCGGCATCGAAATTCATGTCGGCACCGTCGGCCGAGTAGAAGAATTCACAATAGATACCGAGCCTGGCATTGGGCCACACGGTCCTGAGGAACAGGCTCTCCCCCCAGCCCGGATGCGCGATGATCACATCGGGCGTGAAGCCCTCTTCACGCAGCTTCATCGCCGAACGGAACGTGGCATCCGCCCGGATCACCTTGCTGTCGAAATCACGGCTCCAGGGGTGGCCATTGGTCGCCGTGTTGTGCGCCGCGGTACTGCGCACATATCGGATGTTCGGAAAACCAGGAAAGTCGTTCATGCCCATGGCGACGACGGTGTCGCCCCGCGCCAGGAGCGCGGGGGCCAGGCTACGGAATTGCCCCGGAAAATTCTGATGGACGAAAAGGACGTTCATGCGCGATCAGCCACCATCACGCGACTGCGCCGATCTGCCGCCAGCGCGGCAGGCTATTGTCGAGGAATGTGGCGGACATCGCATCGATCCGCTCCTGCGCCGCAGCACCTTCGATCGGCTGGCCATTCTGCTGGAGCTTGCGGCCGAGCCTCGCCAACCGTTCGCTCAGCCCCTTGCCGAGCTTTGCCGCGTCCGTCTTGGGCGCGCCGAGCCAGGTGTCGAACAACATGCAATCGATATCGCTGACCGAAAGCGCCGAACCCAGCGCGGGCACAGCGAGATGGGCATAGGGCGCGCCTTCACAGACGGCGCGCGCCAGCACGGCGTTGAAACGCTGTGCCGGCTTCGGATCGACCCGCTTCGCCGCCCCAACACCGATCGCCCCCGTATGGATGAGCAGCAGCAGCGTCTGGATCGCGCTGCTCATGCCCTGTTTCTTGAGCGCGGGCAGCGCGGCAAGGTCGGCGATGGTCCTGGGCCCCTTACCAAGCGCCGAAATCGCCTCAGCGAACGAATCCCGCTTGAGCGAAAGCTCGCCGAACGACGTGTTGATCTTGAGCGCTTCCTCTTCATCCTTCGGCGCGGACACAAGATGGAGTTCCGTATTGAGCGCCGTATCGATTCCGCGATTGAAGGTGCGCCGCGCGCCGCGGCAGAAGATGTCGCGGCGGAAGCTCTGGTTGATCGCGCAATCCTGCACTTCCTGACGGAAGACCGAGTCGGTCTGCGCATTGATAAGATCTCGGGTTCCCGCAGGCAGCAGGCCCGGCAGCATCAGTTCGGCAATGGTGGCGGCGCCGACGAAGTTGAGCTTGGCGGTACCGAACTCCGCCGCGACCTCGGAGAACCACAATGGATGCCAGTTCTCGTGCAGATACTCCTGAACCAGATAGGCACGATTCTGGGTCTTCACCGAATCGATGCGCGCCTTCAGCGTCGGCAGGACGCGGAAGATCGCGGAATTGCTTTCGCCCAAGCTCTCGAACAGCTTCACCGTATCGTCGATCACGGCGGGCCCTGGCTTCGCGCTGACCATCTGCAGCCGGCGCGCCATATGCTGGAAGGGCATGGTGCTGACCCAGCCCGGCTTGGTGTTGTAGCTGTTATAGACCAGGCCGCCGGCGGGGACGGCATGATCGAGACAACGCACCAGCGCGCGGCGAACCTCGGGCGGAATCCAGCTATAGATGCCGTGCATCACGACATAGTCGAATTGCCCGAGATCGGCCGGCCATTCGGCGCCGAGCACCGCAAAATCGCCCTCGATGAAGCGGATATTGGTCAGCCCGGCCGCTTCGGCCAGCCCCTTGGCATGTGCAATATGCTCGGGATTGAAATCGATGCCGACAAATTCTGCGGCCGGATTGGCGGCGGCGAGCAGGCACAATCCGACACCCTGGCCGCTGCCGAGTTCGAGATAACGGAACCCGCCATTGGCGGAGCGCAGCGGCGGGACGAAACCCGAGATCCGCGTGCACAGATCCAGCCAGTCAGGCGACAGCTCACGATAGAAACCGTAAGTATAGCCCAACGACACGTTATAGCCGTGCGACCAGTCATTCATCGCGCACATCCCCCCGAATCCTGCATGAACCGAGATGCTTAAGCGGTTTCGAAGGCGAGCGCCAACCTTGAATCGGCGCCGATGGCGGCATCTTGGGGAGCAGTGGCACGGTTCGCTTTTCGACCGCGCGACGGCAGATCGCAAACGGCCGAGGGCGAACCCCCGGCCGTATTCCGGTTCAGGCGAAATTGACGATGAAGCTGGTCATTCCGCTTTCGATCGCAGTTCGCGCGAAGACGGTGCCACCGTCATGCGCGTTCATGACATCGGCTGCCGACGTATGGGATCCGCCGAACGCCGCATATGTCGGTACATCCAGCGCCGATTCGTCGGCGAACGCGGCGAAGGCCGCTGCCGGAGGGGCGATGGCGGTGGCGGTCGACGTGACGATCTGACCGTCTAGGACGACATTGGTGCCATCGAACCGCAGGCTGCGATCGTCGGTATAGGCATCCGATCCGTTCTGGAAGACCACCGTGAGGCCGACGCTGCCGATCGGGATGTTCGCGACGATCCCGTCCGATGTGCTGGTCAGGACGGCAAAGGAGCCGCTGAGACGAATGGTGAAATCGGCAGCGTCGCCGCTCAGGCGGATGGTGTCGCCGCCTGCGTTGAAGTTCGCGCCGAACGTAACAATCGTATCGTCGCGGATAGTCACCCGCTCCGCGCCGGCCGCCGTCCCGAAAATATCATTGGTGCCCTCACCAATCGTGATCGACTGGCCATTCCCCAGAATCGTACGCGCCATGAGTCAACTCCTTGCTACATTCCACATCATATCTGCCACGAATTTGGAGGCGAAGCTATCGGTCGTGCGCATTCTGTGAAGCTCTGCCACCCATTCGTTGGGTGAAAATATGCCGGAGAGAGATCAAGCATAAGCGGCGACGCCTCACCGAAGATCGATTTGCCGACCGGAGCAGTCACCGCATCAATCTTCGGCAAGCCCGGGCCAAGACTGACCTATCTCCGCATTCGATTTGCTCACCCTGAATCCGGAACAAAAAAAGCCTCCGCGAGAAACCCGCGGAGGCCGAATGATTTGTCTTTTCTTTTAGGCCGCCCGCCGAAGCGGGCGGCCTGTTCAGGATCAGACGAAGTTCGCCGCAATAAAATCGATCGCGCCGGTGTGATCGATGATCGCAAGCGATTGAACGTCGAAGTTAGTCGAGTCGAGGTTTGTCGTCGCTGCAGCGCCCTGGACATTCACAACATAGACACCCGACTGCCCCGAACCGCCCACATTCTCAAGAACGAAGACGTGGATACCAGCGGTGATGCTTCCAACCGCGTTACCGATCGCGGTTTCGACTTCACCGTTTGCAGTGAGATCGTCCAAGTCGACGCCAGCCAACCCAGTGATGACGATGACACCATTCGCAGCGGCGGTAGCGCTGATATTAGCATCGCCGCCAGCCAGAATCTCGTCGTAGTCGGCGTTGATATTGTTACCGGCAATGTTGAGGTCCAGCTTGTCGAACGTTCCACCAGTCAGGAAGTCGTTGATGAAGATCGAGCCATCCGCCCCACCGTCAATAGTGGCATCGTTGATGACGACCGTATTGCCGAGTGCATTCAGGTCGACCGACTGACCAGCCCGGACGGAGTCGAGAACACCACCGAAGGTGATCGTGCTTGTTCCATTCAGGATATAGTCCTCGATCGCATCTGCAGCAACGTAGGTGCCACCGTTCGTGATCGTAACACCGTCCGACGTTCCCGCACCGACATAGCCGTTCGTGAAGCCGTTATACTGAGCGCCCGTCAACGTGATGTCGTCGGTGATGTTCAACGTCTCGGCCGTGGTGGCGTTGCCGTTGTTGATCTCGACCAGGTTCGCCCCGTTGGTGGCGACGAGCGTGTCATCGGCACCGGCCAGGTTGAAGTCCGCCGTCGAGGTCATCACCAGGCCACCGACATTCACGGTATCCGCACCGCCGGCACCATTCACGTCGACACCCGCATAGGTGAGCGTGATGTTGGAGCCGCCAACGCCGTCGCCGTTGAGCGTGTAGGTTTCGATCGCGGCGAAGGCCGTGAGCGTACCGTCGGTGGTGAGGGTCATGACATTGTTGCCGCCAGCGGCGTTCACCGTGGTGAAGGCGTTATGCTGCGCAACGGTCAGCGTCAGATCGTCGCCGAGGCTGAGCGTTTCCGCCGTCGTCGCCGCACCGCCATTGACGCCGCTGATATTCGCGTCGTCATCGATGGTGAGCGTATCGTCGGCGCCCGCCAGAGCCCAGACACCGGCCAGGACCATGTCGTCGTCCACCGTGATCGTATCCGCACCACCCGCGCCGGTGATCGACACGTTCGAGTTGCTGTCCGGACCGATGAAGTTGTCGACGATGTTGACCTTGCTGCCGCCGGCGCCGTCACCGTTGAGGACATATGCCTCAGCCTGGTTGCGGGCGTTGATCGTACCATCGTCGGCAAGCGTGATCGTGTTGGTGCCCGTGGCCGTGAAACCACCGAGAAGGTCGATCGCGAACGCCTCATGCTGAGCCACCGACATGGTGACGCTGGCATTGTTGGCGATCTGGATGAACTCCGCCGTGGTGGCCGCGCCGCCGTTCACGCCGCTGATGTCAGCGCCGTTCGCGGCAACGACGGTGTCGTTGATCGCACCGAGGCTCCAGTTGCCGCCGACCTTGTTGCTACCGACGTTGATCGTGTCGGCCGAACCACCAATCGCGAGAATGTTCACGTTGGTCTCGTTGGCGTTGACGATCAGCGTGTTCGACGCGTTCGAGAGGTTGTAATTCTCGACATTGTCGAACGCGGTGACAGTGCCGGCACCGACGATGATCAGCGTGTCGGTACCCGCCGTCGCGGTGGTCTTGGTGAACGCCTCATGCTGCACCTGGGTGAGCGTGAGGTTGTTGCTGCCCGCGTTGGTGAGCTCCAGTTCCTCAGCGGTGGTCGCGAGACCGCCGTTGACGCCGGAGATCTTGGTCGAGGTGCCGTTCACTTCGAGAACGTCATTGGCATTCTGGAGATCCCAGGTGCCGGTCGCCACGACATTGGTGTTGATGACCACGCGGTCATTGTCACCCGTGCCGGTGGTGTCCTTGATGTTCACCGCACCGTTGAGCTCGTTCACGACGATGGTGTTCGCCGCCAGGCTGAGATCGTAATTCTCGATCGATTCCTCGGCATTGATCAGGCCAGCATCGGTGATCGCCACCGTTTCGTTGCCCGTCGCGACGAACGGAGCGGTGAAGCCCTCGTGCTGATCGACGGTCATGGAGACGGTGAAGCCGGCACCGATCTCGAGCGTCTCGGCGGTGGTTTCATTGCCCGCATTGATGCCCGAGAGATCGGTGTTGTCGGTGGTGATGATCAGCTGGTCACCGACAAAGCCGGTGTTGCCCGCCAGATTCAGCGTGACGCCGGCGAACGAGGTCTGCGTACCCGTCCGGACGATGTCGTTGTTGCTGCCCGACGTGGTCACACTGACCGTGCCGGTGCCCGCGGCGAAGGAGAAGTCGTTCCCGGCGATTGCCGCCAGGATGTAGTTCTCGATCGCCGTGCGCGCGGTGACCGCAGCGACCGGACCAACGAAGTTGATCGTGTCGTTGCCGGCGCCGCCCGTGGGCAACAGCGCGTTATACTGGCCGTAGGTCATCGTCACCGAGCCGTTGACGGTCACGTTTTCGAAGTTCGTGATCGACGTGGCGCCGGTGATGTCCGAGCCGTTCAGGACCAGCGTGTCGTTGGCGCCAACGCCGCCGTCGAGCGTGTTGCCCGAGAGAGTGAGCGCACCGACCACGACGGTCTGGTCGTTCAGGGCATCGCCCGTCACGTTCTGCGTGGCCGAGCCAAGGTTGAACGTGAAGGCATCGTTGAGCACGTAGTTTTCGATCGAGGCATTGCCGGTGACGGTGTCATCGCCATTGCTGCTCGTCAGCGTGAAGGTGTTGGTCGCGCTGCCGTTGATCGTCACGAACGCGTCATGCTGAGCCTCGGTCGCCGAGATATCGCCGGTGAGGTTCAGGATGTCGGTCGTGGTTGCCGCGCCGCCGTTGACACCGCTGATGTCCACGCCGCCGCTGGCGGTGAGAATGTCGGTGAGGCCGTCAAGGGCCCAGGTGCCGTTCACGGTCAGGCCGGTGACGACCACTTCGTCCTCGAACACATCCGACGGATCGACCGAGGTGAAGTTCACATCGGTGTTGCCGCCATTGACGATCAGCTTGGTGTTGCTGTTGCCGCCCGCGACATAGCTGTCGACGACGATTTCGGCATTCACCGTACCGCCGGTGCTCAGGATCACGGTGTTGGTGCCCACGCCATCATCGGTGAAGCTGGTGAAGGCCTCATGCTGCGCCACCGTCATCTGGACGGTACCGCCGGTCAGGTTGACGGTTTCGATCGCCGCCGTGTTGGCCGTGTCGACGATGTTGTCGCCATTGCCGAGACCGAAGTCCGCGGCGCCGTTGTTGAGGCCACCGATATTGTCGTTGTCGTCGAGCGTCAGCGTATCGTTGGCGCCGGCGCCACCGAGCGTGCCAGTGATGTTGTCGATGCCGGCGCCGGTGACGATCTCGTTCGTGCCAAGTCCGGTGTTCACATTCTGCGAACCGATGCCGAGGGTGAACTTGTCGTTACCGTCCGACAGGACATAGTTTTCGATGTCGGCAAGGCCGGTGATGCCGGTGCCGGCGAACGCGATCTGGTTGGTCGCGCTGGCGGCCACCGCGGCCAGCGTGCTGGTCGAGATCGTGATCGTGTCGGTCGAGTTCGAGCCGGTATCGCCTGCGTCGGTGATGGCGCCGGCAGTACCGTCCGAACCGTTCGAACCGTGCTGCGCTGCGTTCATCTTGACCGACGATTCGGTGATCAGCGTCTCATCGATATCCCAGAGATTTGCACCCGAGATATCGTCACCTGCGTCGAGCACGAGCTGGTTGTAGCCGGTGCCGCCATCGAGCTTGCCGGTGACGAGATCGACCGCACCGGTGCGGATCACATCGTCATTGACACCCGTGTTCACGTTCTGGCCGCTAGCGCCGAGGGTGAAATCGTCACCCGCGAGGTTGCCGAGCGGATCGACCGTGCCGTTCAGATTGTACGTCTCGATCGAGGCGTCGCCCTGCACGGCATAGATGTCGCCAACCAAAGTGATGGTCTGCGGGTTGGTCGCACCGTCGGTCAGGTTCAGGAACGTGTTGTGCTGCTTGTAGGTCATCGTGGCCGAACCATCGATCTCGGCAACTTCGACGTTGCTGATGTTCGAGGTCGAGATGTCCTGGTTGCTGATCACGACGGTGTCGTTGCCGAGGCCGCCATCGACGGTCCACGGACCGGCACCCAGCAGGATGAAGCGATCGTCGAGGAAAGTGCCGGTGACCGAGCTGCCCGTGGGCACCAGGGTCGCGCCGACCACCGCACCGGTGGCCGCCGTGTCGAGCACATCCTTCGCCTGGAGCGTCGGAACGCCGGTGAGCACGATCTGGATGTCATTGCCGTTGAGCACGCCATCATCGTTCAGATCGACCCAGAGAGCGCCTTCGTCCTGCTGATAAACGATGTCCAGAATGCCGTCATTCGCGGTGATCGCGCCCTGAGCCTGGCCGAAATTGGCCAGGTTGCCGGCGAAGAAGATCGTCGCGCCCTCACCATATTTGGTGATCGCTTCGGTCACGTAGCGGATATCGATGACGTCCGAACCCGAAGTGAAGCCGGTGACGGTGTCACGCGCCGTCGAAGTCGAGCTTTCCATGCGAGCACGATAGAGGAGCTGATCGTTGCCGGTGCCGCTATCGATGACATCCGCGCCCAACGCACCATAGATCTGGTCGTTGCCCGCGCCCGACGAAACGGTGTCGTTGCCGTCGCCGTCGTCGATGATGTCGTTGCCCGAGCCGGTGACGATGCTGTCGTTGCCGGTACCGGCAAAGACGGTGTTGTTGCCGTTGCCCGCATTGACGGTGTCGTTGCCCGAACCGGTGACGATCGAGTCGTTGCCAGCGCCCGCCGTGACGCTGTCAGCGCCCTGGCCGGTGGCGATGTTGTTGTCGCCTTCGCCCGCATTGACGGTGTCGTTGCCGGTGCCGGTGGTGATCTGGTCATCGCCGCCGCCGCCAAGGACGCTGAGGTTGGCCGAAGCGCCCGCACCCTGAAGGATGAGCAGTTCCGGACCATCGAGCGTGCTGGCATCGATCTTCTGGCTGGTCGCGCCGGAGCTGAGATCAGCCGCGGAGGTATCGACGATCAGCGTGGTGCTGGCGAGGCCGGTGTCGACGACATTGATCGTCTCGACCTTGGTGACGTTGGTCAGATCGGCGACGCCGTTGTTGGCGCTGACGTTGAGCACGTCGTTGACGGTGGTGCCACCCTTGATCTGGTCGCCCGCAGTCAGATCCGAGTCGATCGCGTTGATCGTCAGGACCGCCGCCGAAGCCAGCGCGTTGATCGTGTCGTTGCCACCCGACAGGTTGACCGTCGTCGCGTTGTTGAACGCGGCGTCGAAGGTCACCTTGTCATCGCCATTGGTGTCATCGATGCGAACGATGCCCGCCTGATCGGCTTCGAAGCCGAGCGTGGCGTTCAGGTCGCCGGCCGATTCACCGGTCAGGATCTCGACGTTCGAGACATTGACGAAGGCGTCGTCGGTCAGTGCGGTGAAGCCGAACTGCTGGCTCTGGACGATCCGGTCCAGACCGTCGCCACCGTCCATCGTCACGGTCGAACCGAGGTCCTTGCCGTTGATGACGAGCGTATCGACGCCGGTGCCGCCGTGGAAGTTTATGTTGTTGTTGGTGCCGACGTTGCGCTTGACCACCGTGGTGTCGGTGACCGAGCCGAAGACGTTGAACTGGAAGTCCGCATCGGTCTGTCCAGCCGCCAGCGTCATCGTGAAGCTGTCGTCCTGGTCGGTCAGCGCCGAAGCATCGACCCTGATCTGCGTCAGCGTACCGACATTGCCGCCCGTGAAGGTCAGCGTGTTGTCGTCGGTATCGGTGCCGACCAGTCGATCACCGCCAGCGAGGACCGTGAAATTCTCGACATCGCTGAAGTTGGTCAGGTTGACGTTGGCATTCACCGCACCATTGGTGTTGTCGAGAATGACCGAGTCATTGCCAGCGCCGCCCGCATAGGAGTCGAAGTTGGTGAGTTCGGTACCCTCGACGATCACCTGATCGTCGCCGTCATTGGTGGTGTAGCTCTGGATGCCGACGCCGGCATAGATGGTGTCGTTGCCGCTGCCGGTCTTCACGACATCATTGTTGCCCGCGACAGTACCCTCGACGATCACCGTGACGCCGACCGTGAAGGCCGACGCGTCGATCACCGTGCCGCTGGTGTCTTCGGTCGAGACGATGGTGCGGATACCCGCTTCCTGCGCCTCGGCGGCCAGCGTGTTGGTCTTGCCTTCGGCAACCCAGAACTCTTCGATGCTGGTCACGTTGGTGAAGTCTTCGTCAACGATGTCACGGGTCGAATCCGAGGCATCGATCGTGTCGTTACCGGCACCGCCGGCAACCGAGTCACCCTTGGTCAGAGCGCCATCGACTTCGAGGATGTCGTTGTCGCCGCCCAGATCGACATTGTCGTCACCGCCGAGGCTGATGTCGACATAGTCGTTGCCGGCGCCGGTCTCGATAGTGTCACCCACCACGCCGGACGTGACATAGTCGGCACCGGCGCCGCCGATGACACTCATCGCGAAGTCGGTAACCGCATTGCTGCTGATGACGACGCCTTCGTCGGAGAGCAGTACATGACCGTCGATGGTCAGCGTGCCGTTCGCCGTCGGCGCATTATCGTTGTCGAGCGTGATGCTGTAGAGATTCTCGTCAACGCTCTGCTCTTCCTCAAGCAGCACGATCTTCTCGATCTCGGAGAAGTTGCTGTTCGTGGTCAGCGTGGTGTCGCCATCGAGGATCAGCGTGTCCGAACCGTCGCCGCCACGGATCGTGTCGTCGTCCTGGACATTGTTGTTGCCGGGGGCCTTGATCGTGTCGTTGCCCGAACCGGTGACGATGCTGTCGGTGCCGCCGCCGACACCGTCGGTGTCGCCGGTATAGCCGCCGATATTGACCGTCAGCGCCGAGGTGAAACCACCGGCATCGATCGTGTCGTTGCCGACATAGTTCCAGTCGGTGTTGATGATCTGGATGCCGGCAGCCTGCGCCTCGTTGTCTGCATCGGCATCGCCGCCGTCATTGAGGTTCACATTGTGGTTCGCGCCCGTCTGGGTCAGCACTTCGAGGCTGGAGACGTGCGTGAAATGCTCGGCGCTCGCAACGCCCTGGTCGATGCGAAGCTCGTCGGTGCCGTCACCGAACGAGAAGCTGTCGAGCGTGACGAGATCGCCATTGGCGTCGAACTCACCCGCATCGACGGTGACGGTGTCGTTACCCGCGCCCGCAACCACGGTGTCGAGGCCCGAACCGGTGAAGATCGAATCCGCACCCGCGCCCGAATCGACATTGTCGTCGCCGCTGCCGGCGTTGATCGTGTCATCGCCCGCGCCAGTCACGACGACGTCATTGCCGCTGCCGGCGTTGACGGTGTTCGCGCCGTCGCCCGCATTGATGTCGTCGTTGCCGCCGCCCGAGTTGATCGTGTCCGCGCCCGCGCCGGCACGGATCGTGTCGCTGCCGCCGCCCGAGGTGACCGAGTTCGCACCTTCGCCGGCGTCGACGAAGTTGTCGCCGGCCGCCGCGTTGACGGTGTCGTCGCCCGTGCCGGTGCTGATCGAATCGTCGGCATTGCCGGCCTGAACGATGTCGATGCCCGAGCTGCCGGTATAGGTGACGTCTTCGTTGGCGCCATCATTGTCCGAGAAGTCGATATCGACGGTCGCGGTCGAGGCCGAAGCGTCGATCGTGCGCACCGTGTCGTTCAGCGCGTCGTCGATCTTCAGGTTCTGCGTCGCCTTGATGTTCAGCGTCGTCAGATCGGTGTCGAGCGTGTCGAGTTCCGAAGCACCTTCCTCGTTCGAGATGTTGACGGTCTCGATACCGCCATTGCCGTTGCTGACGCTGCCGATCTTCAGATCGTCGGCGAAGCTGGTCTTGATGACGACGTCGACGACGGTGTTCGCACCGGCAACGACGCTATCCTGATACTGGACATTGACGTCGGGGGAGGTGTTGCCCGGCGCACCGTTGGTGACGTTGTTCAGTTCGATGTCCGCGCCGGTCGCATTGAGCGAGGTCGCCTGCAGGAAGTTGATGTCTTCCGAGCTGTTCAGCGACACCAGCGTCTCGACACCCTTGGTGCCCGACAGGTCGATGGAGATCGTCTGATCGTCGTCATTGGTGACTTCGACGCGCTGGACGTTGACGGTGGTGAAACCGCCATAGGTGTACGGCCCCTCGAAGATACCGGTCAACGCCGTGTCGGTCGACAGGCTCAGCGTGTTGTAGCCGGCGCCGCCATCGAGCTTGTCGCCCGCGTTCAGCGTGCGGTTGAAGCCGATATAGGTGTCATCCGCCGAGCCGCCGGGGGTCGTGTCGACGCCGGCGGTGAGGACGATGTTGTTCGTGCCGTTGCCGTTGCCGTCGGGCAGGATCTGCGTCGGCGAACCGGTGACGACCTGGCCGTCGAGCACGACGTTCGTGCCGTTGAACAGCAGCGTGCGATCATCGGTGAGGCCACCCGCCGAATTCTCGAAGACGATGGTGACGCCGGTGGTGCCGATCGGCACGTTGATCGTGATACCGTCGGTCGTGCTCGTCAGGACCGCGAACGAACCGCTCTGGCGAATGGTGAAGTTGGCGGCCAACCCGGTCAGACGGATCGTGTCGCCGCCCGCGTTGAAGTTGGCGCCGAAGGTGACGATGGTGTTGTCGAGGATCGTTACCCGTTCCGCACCCGTGCTGGTTCCGAAAACGTCATTGGTGCCTTCACCGATCGTGACCGACTGGCCAGCCCCCAGGATAGTACGTGCCATGAGTAAATTCCTTGCTAAATCTTGTGTTTCAATTGCCCCGAATTCAAATCTCTCGCGATCACCTAGGCATAGGAGAAGAAATCAAATCCTACCGCCTGCTCCGCCGACGCCTCATTGCTGATGAAGCCGGCATTCTGCGGAAGAACATCGTTCAGAATGATGTAGCTGAGATTGTTTCCGCTCGAATATTGGATGATCAGATCGCGCGGATCGTTCGAATCCGCCGCGAAGCTGTAGGTCGGGTCTCCGGTCAGCGTCTTCGTGCCGATAATACGATCGTCACTGCTGAAGTTGTTGATGATCACCGAATTTTCCTGAGCCCCCAGATCGGTGAAAATCGTCGCGGCACCGCCAGCATCCAATGTTTCGAAGGTCAGCGGGTCACCATCATTGCCCGGATAGGTGTCGAGCGAGACATTTGCCGGGGGGACCACCCCGCGCAGATAGTCGCCAGCCCCAAGCTTGGCATCAAGAGCGGCTTCGGCGCTGGCATAATCGGTCACGAACGCATTCGTCGCAACCGCACCTGCCAGCGTGATGCTGCTGAATTTGCCGCCATTGGTGTTCTCGATAATGAGGTCACCGTTGCCATTGCTGGAGAAGGCATAACCGGTCGGGTTGGTATCGAACTGGATGAAGTCGTTCGCTCCGAAATTGTCGACGCGAACGAAATTGTCGATGCCCAGCGATTCGGTGAAGCCGTAGTTGATGTCCTTCACGCCGGCCACGCCGTCGGCGTTGACGATCTCGAGCGTGAGGATATCGGCGTCGCTCGCCGCATCCAGGCTGAGCGCATCGATCGCGTCGGTAACCGTCAGCACGACGGCCTGCGTATCCTGGCCACCATGATTGTCGCTCACGACGACGGTGAAGTTGTAGACATCCTTGGTTTCATAATCCGCAGAGGTCTTCAGCGTGACCACGCCGGTGTTGCTGATGTTGAAGGCATCCTTGTCGGCGCCCTGCAACGAATAGGTGAAGGTGTCATCGGCATCGGGATCGGTAAAGACCGTCGTATAGATAACGGTCGAAGTCGGCTGATTTTCAGCAACGGTCGCCGCGTCGGAAGAGGTGATCACCGGCGCGTCGTTGACACCCGTCACCGTGATGTTCGCCGTGGCGGTGTCGAAGCCGCCATGCTTGTCCGTCACCTTGTAATCGAAGCTCACCACGCGCGTCGCACCTGCGGCGATCGAGTCATAGGACGGATCATCGGCATTGAAGCTGAACGTGCCATCGGTGTTGAAGACCAGGCCAGCAGGCACCGTCCCAACCAGCGCGTAAGTGCGCGTGTCGCCGACATCCACATCGGTGTCGTTGCCACCGACCGTACCGCTGAGCGCCGTATCCTCGGCAACCGTGAAAGCATCATCGCCCGCAACCGGCGCATCGTTCACGCCGGTGACAGTGATGGTCAGCGTCGAGGTTGCCGTGCCGCCCTTGCCGTCCGAAACGGTATAGTTCGCAACCACATTTTGCGTCGCGCCGGCGGCCAGGCTGTCATAGCTGGCCGGATCGAAGCTGAAGCTGCCATTCGCGTTCAGAGTCAGCCCGGTGACGGGCGCGTTGAGCGTGTAAGTGAGCGTATCGCCAACATCGACGTCCGTCGCCGCCAACTGGCCCGTCACGACCGCGCCATCCTCGATCGCAGCGGCGGTCGCCGCCACGCCGACGGGAGCATCGTTCACGCCGGTGACGGTGATCGTCAGCGTCGAGGTCGCCGTGCCACCCTTGCCGTCCGAAACGGTATAGTTGGCGACGACATTCTGCGTCACACCAGCCCCGATGCTGTCATAGCTGGCAGGATCGAAGCTATAGCTGCCGTTCGTGTTAAGCGTCAGGCCAGCAGGCGCGGTACCCGAAATCGCGTAGGTGAGCGTTGCACCCGTGTCGACGTCGGAATCGTTGGTGCCAACATTGCCGGTGACGACCGCGCCATCCTCCGTCGCGGTCGCGGTATCAGCCACCGCAACAGGCGCGTCGTTCACGCCGGTGACCTTGATGGTCAGCGTCGACGTCGCCGTCGCACCCGTTTTGTCGGTGACGGTGAAGTTGGCGACGACATCCTTGACCTCGTCCTTCGCGAGCGACTGATAGGCCGCGTTGCCGGCGTCGAAGCTATAGCTGCCGTCCGCATTGAGCGTCAGGCCCGCAACAGGCGCATTGAGCGAATAGGTCTGCGTATCACCGGTATCGACATCGGCCGCCGTGAGCTTGCCGGTCACCGCCGCAGCATCCTCGGTTGCCGTCGCGGTCTGCGCCGTCGTGGTCGGCGCATCGTTCACGCCCGTGACCGTGATGGTCAGCGTCGAGGGAGTCGAGCCGCCCTTACCGTCGGAAACGGTGAAGTTGACGACAACATCCTTGGTCGCGCCGGCGGCGAGCGACTGATAAGCCGCATTCTTGGCATCGAGCGAATAGCTGCCATCCGCGTTCAGCGTCACGCCAGCAGGCGCGGTGCCCGTCACGGCATAGGTCAGCGTGTCGTTGTTGGCATCGGTCGCGGTCAGCTTGCCGCTGATCGTCGTATCCTCGTTCCCCTTGTTGGTCTGCGCAGACACGACGGGCGGGGTATTGGCGGGCGCCTTGTCGCCGCCACCGCCGCCGCCTGCCGCCAGCGCAATGCCGCCACCCAGGAGAACCACGCCACCGATGATCAGCGGCGTCGAATCGCCACCATCGTCATCGCTGGAGCTGTCCGCGGCAGGTGCACCGCCAGCATCCTGGCCAGCTTCGGGGGAAAGCGTGCCGACCGCTGCGCTTGCCGAGGCATCGACCATAGCGAGATGCTCGACCTGACCCTCGGCGTCGTCCGAGGCCTTATTATTATGCTTGGCGTCCTCGTCGCGCTCGTCCTTCTTGACGGCGTCGGCGTGAGGATTGGCCTTGGCCGGCACCGGCGCGGCAACGCCGGCGCCCGCCTTGCCGTTCAGCGCAGCCTTGACCGGGACAGCAACAGCCGCCTTGGCCGAGGGGTCGGCAGCCACTTGCCCATCAACCGCTGCACGACCTTCCTTGAGACTGAAACCCTGGGCATTCGCCTTGTTCGTAGCATTTTCAGACGCAAGCTTGGTCATACAGAACCCCTTTAAATAGCAACAGGTCGCCTAATTCGGCCGCCCCACGGATCGCACAGCCCAACGCCACGCTAAACGCAGGTCGCATAAGCGCAAAGTCGTGATCGTTTGGTAGATGCGCGGCGCACGCAAAGAAAGCAGTTAATAGTATCCGTTGTATATATATCGATCTGTGCAAGACATATATGCGTTAACTGTTCTCATTGCTGCCCATTGATGCGATAAACCACGGGTTGGGGCGGCTTTCACTGCACCCCGGCGAAGGGCATCAAGGGGGTCCGGATTGGCAAGATCGCGACATGATCGGCAGGGAGCCCCCACAGGGCGACCCCGCCACACGCGACCGAATGAGGCAGGGAACCAAGAAACGGCATAGTCAATCCAAGTAAATATGTGTTGGGTGGGCCGTTATTACGGACGTTTCTGGACTTAATATTTATGCTGCATTGGCAGTCATCGAGACGTCATATGAATTCATAACCGCCGACTTGCCGATATCTGGCGGGAAGGTGCGTATTGGGTGCCGGTTTGGTGGGATATCGCGAATGGCGTGTTCGGCGCGTGTTGCCGATCGAGGATTGGGTTGGGGGTCGGCTTTGCAGAACAATATGCATATCCAGGTAGAGAAGATTCTCGAAATCAATCGCCGATTTTCCGAGCAGGTGGGCATCGAGGCCTTGCGGCCGGAAGCGAAAATTCTCTTCACGCTGAAGATGAAAGGCAGCCTGAGCGTCAAGGAAGCGATGATTCTCTCGGGCCTGTCCTATCGCGGCTTCTATATCGTGCTCGCGCGCCTGGCGAACAGCGGATGGATCACGATGGAGGCCGATCTCAAGGATCGTCGCGTCAAACGCATCCTGCTTTCCGACCAGAGCTTTGGCGACTACCCCCTGCGCATCAACACTTTGCCGCAATCGGCGGGCTGACCGCCGACCGGGTCCGCACCGACGGGAAGATCAGGCCGCGCATCATTCCGGCATCATTCCGAATCACTCTGAATTTATAGGCTTTTCCGAATCACCTCATTGCCGCTGGGCGGCAAGCGATTGGCCGGCCTTCGACCTCGATCGATCGCACAACCGCGCAACCGAGCCATTTTTTCATTGGCGCCGGGAAATAAAATCGCGCCTTGCCAAGAGTTCGGCCGCAGGATATTTTTACTAAATATATATAACCTGTGGGGGTGAGATGGCGTCGAGCAATCAGGGCGGGGGCCCGATAGAGTCTCGGGCGACTGGGGTATCCAACGCCAGGCAGTACGATATCCTGCTGAATCTGAACCGGTATTTCCAGACCGAACATGGTTTCGAGGTGCTGACGCCCGATGCCAAGCTGTTCTGCGTACTCGGCGCGAAGGGCAGTCTGAGCGTCAAGGAAGCGATGCTCTTCTCCGGCCTGTCCTATCGCGGCTTCTATCTCGTGGCGGGGCGGCTCGCCGGTCGCGGCAGCATCGTGCTGGAGGGCGACCCCCATGACGGGCGCGTGAAGCGGATCAGCCTGGCCGCCAATGCCAAGACGATGCTCGCCTCGCTCCAGGAATCGTTGCCGATGCTCGAGGTGCGGCCAGACCCCAGGCCCAAGCTCAAGGCAGGCTAGGCCATCGCGCTCTAAACCGCCTCCATCGCCAGGGCGAGCGCGCCGAACAATCCCGCGTCCGGTCCGAGCGCCGGCGCAACGACGATCATAGCCGCACTGCCTGGGAAATAGCCGTCAGCGATGCCATCCCGCACCGCGCGCACCCGTTCGAGCAATCCGGGCGTCGCCATCACACCACCGCCCAACACGATTCGCCGCGGCGCCATCAGGGCGCTCAGTGTGACGGTGAGCTGAGCGAGATAGAAAGCTATGATCGCGTGGCCCGGATGATCGGCGGGCAATTCGGACAGGCTGGCGCCCCAGCGTGCGATGATCGCCGGTCCGCTTGCCACCCCCTCGAAACAATCGCCGTGAAACGGGCAGATGCCCGGAAAATCCCGATCGTCGGCATGGCGGGGTGGATGCGCATGCCCCATCTCCGGATGGCCAAGGCCGTGCAACGGAACGCCGTTCACGATCACGCCCCCGCCGATCCCGGTCCCGATCGTGACATAGGCAGAGATATCGGCGCCGATACTCGCCCCCCACAGGCTTTCGGCGAGCGCGGCGCCGTTCACATCGGTGTCGAAGCCGATCGGACAGCCAAAGGCCCGGGCGAAGGGGCCAGCCATGTCGGCGCCGCTCCAGCCCGGCTTGGTCGTCGCGAGGATATGACCCCAATCGACATGTGCGCGATCGAGCGCGACGGGGCCGAAGCTGGCAATACCGATCGCGGAAGGAGCGCCATGCGCGCCCGCCGCATCGTCGAGCCAGTCGACCGCCTGGGCGATGGTCTCCGCCGGCGCCCCGGTCGACAGCCGATTGCGCGCCACGATCGTGCGGTCGGCGCGAACCAGCCCGAGCACGAACTTTGTGCCGCCCGCCTCGATACATCCGAAGAGTTCGTCATCGCTCGCCATGCGGGACAGTATGCGCGGGACGCGCGCCGCTGTTAAGCGGTTGCATCCGCACGGCACAGCCGCAATGCTGGCGCACATGTCGATCACAGCGCGCATGTCGGGAACCGTTGACGAAGCCCTGGACCTGGCAGGCCGTCTGTTGAGGAGCGATCCCGTGCGTGCGGCCGCGCAGGTGCGCGAGATACTGGCCGTCGATCGTTTCAACGCCGACGCCCATCGCCTGCTCGGCCGGGCGCTGCGCGCGACCGGGGACATGGAAGGCGCCGCCCGCGCCGAGCTGGGCGCGATCTCCGCATCGACGCGCGATCCCGTGCTGGTGGAAGCGGCCACCGCCCTGCTCGACGACAAGCTGGCCGTCGCCGAACATATCCTGCGGCCAAGGCTGAAGGCCAATCCGTTCGACGTGGCGGCGATCCGGATGATGGCCGAACTTGCCGGCAGGCTGGAACGCTATGGCGATGCGGAGAATCTGCTGCGCCGCGCGCTCGAGCTCGCGCCGGCATTCGCCGCCGCGCGATCCAATCTCGCCACGGTGCTCTATCGCCAGAATCGCCATGCCGAGGCGATCGCGGAGCTCGACGCGCTGCTGGGCGACGATCCGGACAATCCGGCGCACAGCAACCTCAAGGCCGCGGCGCTGGGCCGCGTCGGCGGCTATGAAGAAGCCATCGCGCTTTACGAAGCGGTGCTGGCGCGACTGGAGGGCCAGCCGAAGATCTGGATGAGCTATGGCCATGTCCTGAAGACGGTGGGCCGCCAGGCCGACGGCATCGCCGCCTATCGCCGCGCGATCGATATCCGGCCGCAACTGGGCGAGGTCTGGTGGAGCCTGGCCAATCTGAAGACCGTGAGGCTCGACGATGACGACGTCGCGACGATGACGCGGGCGCTGACGGACGAGAACATTGCGGAGGACGATCGCTTCCACCTCCATTTCGCGCTGGGCAAGGCGCATGAGGATGCGGACCGCGCCGAGCCCGCCTTCATCCATTATGCCGAAGGCAACCGGCTGCGCCGCGAACTGATCGATTATGACCGGCAAGAGATCACCACCCTGGTCGATCGCAGCATCGTGCTGTTCACCCCCGAATTTCTGAAGCCGCGCAGCGATCAGGGCTGCCCTGCCCCCGATCCGATCTTCATCCTGGGCATGCCGCGCGCCGGATCGACGCTGATCGAACAGATATTGTCGAGCCATCCCCTGATCGAGGGGACGCAGGAACTGCCCGATATCAGCCAGATCGCGCGGCGGCTGGGCAGCCGCAAGCTCAAGAGCGACGAGAGCGCCTATCCGGAGGCGATCGGCGCACTGGACGCGGCGGAGCTACGCGCGCTGGGCGAAGAATATCTCGAACGCACCCGCATCCAGCGCAAGACCGACCGCCCCTATTTCATCGACAAGATGCCCAACAACTGGGCGCATGCCGCACTGATCCACCTGATCCTGCCCAATGCCAGGATCATCGATGCGCGGCGCCACCCGCTCGACTGCTGCTTTTCCAACTTCAAGCAGCATTTCGCGCGCGGACAGGGTTTCACCTACGACCTGGGCGATCTCGGCCGCTATTATGCCGACTATGTTCGACTGATGACGCATATCGACGCCGTGCTGCCCGGCCGCATCCACCGGGTGATCCACGAGGCGATGATCGAGGATACCGAAGCGCAGGTCCGCGCGCTGCTCGATCATGTCGGCGTGCCGTTCGATCCGGCCTGCCTGCGCTTCTGGGAGAATGATCGGGCGGTGCGAACGGCGAGCTCCGAACAGGTGCGTCGCCCGATCAACCGCGAGGGCGTCGATCAATGGCGGCGCTTCGAACCCTGGCTTGCGCCGCTCAAAGACGCGCTCGGGCCGGTTCTGGAGCGCTATCCCGACACGCCGTTCCGAACGGGTGACTGAGAGGCCCGGGAACCACTTTCCCACCTCTTCCCGACCGGACTTTGACAGTTTCGTTGCAATTTCGCCACACACCGGCAACCAAGTTGCGCCATGAATTAGACAGCTGTCGAATACGAATTGACCGGTTTCGGAAAGCCACTCAGTTTCATGTCCAGGTCTGGAGTCAATGGACAGGGGGCATCGACATGACGCGCGTGACCAATCCCATCATCGCCACCACCGTTCGCGGCGCAGCACTCGCGCTGCTCGGATCGACCATGTTGTGCACCAGCGGCGCGGCCTTCGCGCAGGATGCGCCGCAAGCGGCCGAGACCGGGCCGGCCATGGACGAGATCGTCGTCACCGCACAGAAGCGCAGCGAGAATCTGCAGGACGTGCCGATCGCGATCACCGCGATGAGCACCGAGAAGCTCGACCAGCTACAGGTCACCGATTTCGACGATTATGCCCGCTATCTGCCGAGCGTCAGTTTCCAGACGCTCGGGCCGGGCGCGTCGAACGTCTATTTCCGCGGCGTCGCCAGCGGCGAGAACGCCAACCACTCGGCGTCGCAGCCCTCGGTCGGCACCTATCTGGACGAGCAGCCGATCACGACGATCCAGGGTGCGCTCGACATCCATATCTACGATATCGCGCGCGTCGAGGCGCTCGCGGGTCCGCAAGGCACGCTCTACGGATCGTCGAGCCAGGCGGGCACGATCCGGATCATCACCAACAAGCCCGACACATCGGGCTTCTACGGCGCCTTCGACGCCGAGGTGAACACGGTGGCGCATGGCGGCGAGGGCTATATCGCCGAGGGCTTCGTCAACGTGCCGGTATCGCCCGACATCGCGGCACGCTTTGTCGGCTGGTACAAGAAGGATGCCGGCTATATCGACAATATCCCCGGCACGCTCCACTTCCCGACATCGGGCGTCGCGATGAGCAACGCGCCTTTCGTCGAGAAGGACTATAACGACGTCGAGACCTATGGCGGCCGCGCCGCGCTCAAGATCGACCTGGACGACAATTGGACGCTTACGCCGCAGGTGATGGGCCAGAAGCAGAAGAGCCATGGCATCTTCGGCCAGGAATCGGGCCTCGGCAAGCTGCAGGTGCAGCAATATAATCCCGAGCATTTCAACGATCGCTGGTGGCAGGCGGCCCTCACCATCGAGGGCAAGATCGGATCGTGGGACGTCACCTATGCCGGCGCCTATCTCAAGCGCCGCGTATCGGGCTCATCCGACTATTCCGAATATGCCTATTTCTACGACGCGCTTTCCGGATACGGCGCCTATTTCGTCGACAATGCGGGCAATCCGGTCAATCCCAACCAATATATCCAGTCGGATGACCGCTTCACCAAGCAAAGCCACGAACTGCGCTTCAACTCGCCGGCGGACAAACGCGTCCGCTTCGTGGGCGGCTTCTTCTACCAGCGCCAGACGCACAATATCGAGCAGAACTACATCGTCGACAATATCGCCGACGACATCACCGTGCCGGGAACGGCCAGCAATATCTGGCTGACCAAGCAGCTTCGCGTCGACCGCGACTATGCGGTGTTCGGCGAGATCACCGCCGATATCACCGACAAGCTCAGCGCGACCATGGGCACGCGCATCTACAAATACGACAATTCGCTGGTCGGTTTCTTCGGCTATGCGAGCGCCTATGGCAGCACCGGTGTCCGCCAGTGCTTCGGCCCGCCGATCGTCGCGGGCAGCCCCTGTACCAATCTGGACAAGCGGACGAAGGACACCGACTTCCTCCACAAGCTCAACCTGACCTACAAGGTCACCCCCGACGCGATGGTCTATGCCACGCATTCGCGCGGCTATCGCCCGGGCGGCATCAACCGCCGCGGCACGCTGCCGCCCTATCAGGCCGATTTCATCGACAATTGGGAATTGGGTTTCAAGACGAGCTGGGCGGACAATCGTTTCCGTCTGAACGGCGCGATCTACCAGCTCGACTGGACCGACATCCAGCTATCCTTCCTGGGCGCCAACGGCCTGACCGAAATCCGCAGCGCCGGCGACGCCCGCATCCGCGGCGCGGAGCTCGACGCGTTCCTCCGCGTCTCGTCGCAACTGACCTTCAGTGCCGGTGCTTCGTATAACGACGCCAAGATCGTCCGCGACTTCTGCAAGACCGCAGTCAATTTCAAGACGTGCGTTCCGGCCGGCAACGAGACGCTCGCGCCAAGCGGCACGCGGCTGCCGATCACCGCGAAGTTCAAAGGCAATATCCTGGCACGCTACGAATTCCCGCTGGGCGACATGAAGGGCCATTTCCAGGCGAGTGCGGTCTATGAAGGCCGGCGGACGACCGACCTGCGCCTGACCGAACGCGACATCATCGGCGACCTGCCCTCCTATGCCACGGCGGATATGTCGCTGGGCGTCGAGGGCTCGCACTGGTCGGCCGAGGTGTTCGTACGCAACCTGTTCGACAAGAACGGGGCGCTGGGCAAGACCATCCAGTGCGGGGAGAATATCTGCGGCGATCCGGAAGGGAAGACGGTGATCGGACCGAAGATCTACACGATCGTCGCCCAACCGCGGACGATCGGGCTGAAGATCGGGACGAAGTTCTGAGTGGGGCCTCTTGCGTCATTCCGGCTTTCGCCGGGATGACGATCAAGAGGTGACGAACAAGAACAGAATATGTGCATGCCCTACCCCCTTCAGAAGGGGTCTCGGGAAGGGGATATGAATTGACGCACGCTTCCCGATGACAGAATCGCCGCAATCGATACCCGCCGCCCCACGCGGCCTGTCCTTCCCGATGTGCCTGGCGCTGGTCATGGGCAATATGATCGGATCGGGCATGTTCCTGCTTCCCGCCAGCCTGGCGCCCTATGGCTGGAACGCGGTGTTCGGCTGGATGCTGACGATCGGCGGTGCGCTGGCACTGGCGCTGGTGATCGCCCGGCTGACGCGCGCGCGACCCGAAGCGCGCGACCCATCGGGCTTTGTCGAGGCCGCGTTCGGGCGAACGACGAGCTTCCTGATCGGCTGGAGCTATTGGGTCTCGATCTGGGCCGCCAACGTCACCATCGCGGTCGCCGCGGTCAGCTATATCAGCATCTTCGTGCCCGCGATCGGGACGACGCGGCATCTGCCCGGCTTGCTCGCGGTCGGGCTGCTCTGGGCGGTCACGCTGATCAACCTGCGCGGCGCACGCTCGGCCGGCATCTTCCAGATCGTCACCATGGCGCTGAAGCTGGTGCCGGTCGTCGTCGTGCTGGTGATCATGGCGCTGGTGCTGGGTCGCGAAGGGAGCGAGGCCATCGCCCCCTTTCCCACCCAAGGCCTCTCGATCTCCGCCATCACAGCCTCGGCTACGCTCACCCTGTTCGCGCTGCTCGGGTTCGAAAGCTGCGCGGTCGCAGCCGCCAAGGTCGAGAATCCCGATCGCAACGTGCCGCGCGCGACGATGCTGGGTACGTTGCTGACCGGACTCATCTATCTGCTGATCTGTTCGGGCATCGCGCTGATGCTGCCGGCAAGCGAAGTCGCGGGATCGGACGCCCCCTTCCAGATCTTCGTCGCACGCTTCTGGTCCGACGGGCCGGCATTGCTGATCGGCCTGTTCGCCGCGATCAGTGCACTGGGAGCGCTCAATGGCTGGGTGCTGATGCAGGGCGAACAGCCGCTGGCGCTAGCGCGACGGGGGCTGCTGCCGGGCTGGTTCGGCGCCACCGACGCGCGCGGCACCCCGGTGCGCGCGCTGATCCTGTCGAGCATACTCGCCTCGGCATTCGTGCTGATCAATTCGAACCGCGCGATGGCGGACCTGTTCACCTATCTCGCGCTGCTTTCGACATCGGCGACGCTCTGGCTCTATCTTGCCGTGGCCTGCGCCGGACTGAAGCTGCGCGTCGCGATCCCGATCGCCGCGATCGGCGCGCTTTATTCGCTCTGGGCGCTGTGGGGCGCGGGCATCTGGGTCAGCGGGCTGAGCTTCGTGCTGATGGCCAGCGGGTTGCCGTTTTACTGGTGGGCGCGCAGGGCGGCGTAGGCCTACGCGTCATTACGGAATCCGTTTGTGTCGAGCCCTTCGACTGCCTGCTAAGGCAGGCGCTCAGGACAGGCTTCTCCGCTACGCGTAGAAGTCGAGGGACGTTGGGCCTCGTGCCGCGTCCCTCGACTTCGCTCGGGACGAACGGTTCAGGAGCCCCCTCCTACCCCCGCAGCAGTCGCCCGAAGAAGCTGCGATCGGCCAGAATCTCGCGCGCGGCGTTGTGGCCGGGGGCGCCGGTGACGCCGCCGCCGGGATGGGTGCCGGCGCCGCACATATAAAGACCCTTGAGCGGGCCACGATACGCCGCGTTGCCGAGCACGGGGCGCGCGGACCAGAGCTGATCGAGCGACATATGGCCATGCATGATGTCCCCGCCGACCAGCCCGAACTTGCGTTCCAGCCCCTTGGGCGAAAGCTTGGTCGTGCCGACGATCGAGGCGCGGAAACCCGGCGCATAATGTTCGACGGTGTCGAGGATCACCTCGGCCGCGGCATCCTCCTCATCATCCCAGTCGCGGCCGTCGGGCAGGACAGGCGCGAATTGCTGGCAGAACAGGCTGGCGACATGGCAACCCGGGGGCGCCAGGCTGTCGTCGACGATCGAGGGGATCAGCATTTCGACGATCGGTTTCTTCGACCAGCCATGCGCCTTCGCATCGATGAAGGCCTGATCCATATAGTCGAGCGTCGGCGCCAGGATGATGCCGCTCTGAAGATGCTCGCCCGGCTCGGGCAGGCTGGAGAAGCGCGGCAGTTCGCTGAGCGCGACATTCATCCGGAAGGTGCCCGATCCCGCCTTGAACGCCTTTGAGCGCTTGAGGAATTCCGGGCCGATATCCGAGGGATCCATCAGCCGCTCATAGAGCAACTTGGGCCCGACATTGGCGATGACGCTGTCCGCCATCACTTCCTCGCCGCCGACCAGCTTCACGCCGACGGCCTTGCCGCCATCGACGAGCACGCGCGCAACCGGCGATTCCAGGCTGATCTCGACACCCAGCGCCTCACAGACCTTGGCCATGATCTGGGTGATCGCCCCCATGCCGCCGATGCTGTGGCCCCAGGCGCCCTTCTTACCGTTCACTTCGCCGAAGACGTGGTGGAGCAGCACATAGGCGGAGCCCGGCGTATCGGGGCTGGCATAGTTGCCGACCACGGCGTCGAAGCCGAACGCGGCCTTCACCGCTTCGCTTTCGAACCATGAATCGAGGAAGGTCCGCGCCGATTTCACGAACAGGTCGAGCACGTCGCGCTGCTGTTCGATCGGCATCTTCGCCAGGCGCTTGCCCTGGCGCGCGCCGTCGATCAGCGTCTTGAACCCGTCGCCGATATTGGGTGGCGACTTCAGCGCCAGATCGCGCAGCACCTCGGCCACATTCTCGAGCGATTCATAATAAGCCGGCAGTACCGCGGCATCGTGATCGCTGAACTTGCGGAATTCGGCCTGGGTCTTTTCCAGCCCGCCGCCGAGCTTGAGATAGCCGCCGTCGTCCTGGGGCAGGAAGTTGGAGATCGGCCGCTCGATCACGCGATAGCCGTGATCGGCGAGCTTCATGTCCGCGATCACCTTGGGCTGAAGCAGGCTGACGGTATAGCTGGCCACCGAGTTGCGGAAGCCGGGCGCGAATTCCTCGGTGACGGCGGCGCCGCCGACGACATCGCGTGCCTCGACCAGGCGGACCTTTAGCCCCGCGCGCGCGAGGTAGAAGGCGCAGACCAGGCCGTTATGCCCGGCCCCGATGATGACGGCGTCGTATTTCCTGCTCATCTATCGAGCCCCCTTCAATTGACCGGTGAAACCGCTGCCCGCTGGCTCCAGCCCATGGCAGGCTTGCGATGCATCCGCGCCTCGGGAATGAGATTGCGGATGCGTCCGCAGAAATTGCGGAGCGCGACCTCGCTTTGCCCAAGCGGGCCGACGGTGAAGCTTTCGGAGGCCATGCCGTCCTGCACGCGCTCGATCAGCCAGGTGTCCTCGGCATTGACCTGGCGGTTGATCCGCCAGTTGAGATAGCGCGCCGCCTGCATCTCGCGGCGATCGTCGGGCACGGCATAGGCGATCTCGCGGATCAGCGTCTCGGTGGGGGAGACGGGCAGCCACTGCATGAAATCGACCTGGTCGGGATAGATGTCGAACGCGACGTTCGGCCAGAGCTTGAAATAGGTCCAGAGCCGCTGCCGGTCGGCCGAGAGATGCGGCACGTTCGGCAGGTATTTCTGATAGGCGCGCTCCGACGGATTGGCGGACGCGCGATCAACGATCGGCCCCCACATCTTGTCGACATGCGCCTGCGCCTCGACGCCATAGCCATTGCCCATCAGCCGCTTGAGCCCGGGATGCGCAACCGCGATGTGGAGCCCGTCGGAATAATTGTCGCCGACATTCTTCCAGTTCACCCGGCGCGGACGCAGGGTGACGCGGCCGAAGGCGCGCAGATCCTCGAACCGGTAGGGCTCCACTTCGTGCGCATAGGGCGCCATCATCTCCGCGACGGTCGGGCCGCCATCATCCTCGAGCCGGACGAAGATGAAGCCCCGCCAGATCTCGAGGTCGACCGGCACCAGGCCCAGCCTCTCCTGATCGAGTGCCGGATAGCTTGCCTTCATCGGCACGCCGGTGAGCTTGCCATCCAGATCATAGGCCCAGGCATGATAGGGGCAGACCAGCTTCTTGGCGCAGCCCGACGGGCTGTCGAGCAACCGCGCGCCGCGATGGCGGCAAACATTGGTGAAGGCGCGTACGACATCGTCCTGCCCGCGGATCGCCACCACGCTTTCGCCGAGATATTCGAGCGTGTGATAGTCGCCGACGCCAGGCACGTCGCTGACATGGCAGACCACCTGCCAGCTCGGCCGCATCACCCGCTGCATCTCGACCGAGAAGAATTCCGGATCCGAATAGGTCCAGGCCGGCAGGCTCCAGTCTGCATCCGGATCGGAATTGTGCAATGGTGCTGGCGAAACACTGTGCATGGGGCGGCTCCTTGTTATACACTTGTAAAATTAACTCGGTTCCACGTCAACTCCTTTCGCCGCGCAATCGCCCCAAGAGCTGAGACCTTGATTCCCACGTCCGGCTGATTCAGCCTGACGTGATAAAGGTCTAGGAGACCAGATGACGAGAGCAGTCTTTACCCGCGAAGATGCCGATACCCGCCGTCAGGCGCTGATCGAGGCGACGGCGGCATCGCTTGCCGAAACGGGGATCGCCGGCACATCGGTGCGCGCGATCTGCATGCGGGCCGGCGTCTCCGCCGGACTTTTGCGCCATTATTTCGACGGCGTCGATGCGCTGATCGCCGAGACCTATCGCACCGCGGCCGCCACCGTCGGCGATGCGCATGCGGCGGCCGTGGCAGCGGCAGGGCCCGACCCGCGCGCGCGCTTGATTGCCTATGTCACGGCAAGCTTCCGGCCGCCGGTGGCGGATCCGGCGCTGCTCGCGACCTGGCTCGCATTCTGGAGCCTGGTCAAGACCGACGCGGCGATCGCGGCGATCCATACCGAGACCTACACGGGTTATCGCGCGGAACTGGAGGCGCTGCTGTCGGCATGCGGACTTGAACGGGCGCAATGCCGCTCGGCGGCGATCGCGCTGACGGCGCTGGTCGACGGACTATGGCTCGAGCTCACGCTCGACCCCACGACCTTCACCGCCGAACAGGCAAGCGCGATGGCGGTGCGATGGCTCGACGCGCTGCTGGCAGGCGACAGCCTCGATTGAGGATGAGAAAGCACTCATCCGTTAGCTTCGAGCAGCGTCGAGCTTGTCGAGACGCGCCCGTCGAGAAGCCTTGCGCCGGACTTCTCGAGCGCAGGTTCTCGACAGGCTCGAACCTGCGCTCGAAGCGAACGGCTATCGGGTCGCCCGTCTATTTGCTTCCCAATTCCGTCAGCACCGAATGCCATTGGTCGAGCGCCCCGCCGATGCCCGCGACGGGCACGCGTTCGTTGAGGCCGTGGGCGAAGCCGTCTTCCGATCGCATGAACAGGGCGGAGACCCCGTAGCTGGGAATGCCGGCAGCGCGGAAATGGAGGCTGTCGGTGGCGCCCGCCGACATGCTGGGCGTCACTGCCAGCCCCGGATAGCGCACGCGCACCGCGCGCGTGACGGCGTCGACCACATCCTTGCGCAGCGGCGAGGCGTCGCTTGCCGTGGTGTCGGGATCGACGGTGATCACGGCGGTGGGATCGGCGATGACCTTGGTCAGTTCCGCCTTCACCGCATCGATCGAGATGCCGGGGAAAATCCGGCAATTGACGTTGGCGTTCGCACGCTGCGGCAGCGCATTTTCGGCATGGCCGGCGTTCGACATGGTGGCGGTGCAGGTGGTGCGGATCTGGCCGACATATTCGGGTTTCGAAGCGATGATGTCCGCCGCGGCGGTATCGTGCGGGTCGGCGGCATAGCGGGCCATGGCCGCGCCGACGTCGCCGCCAACCTGCTTGCTCGCAGCGGCCAGCGATGCGCGGGTGAGTTCGTTGATCATGTTGGGGAATTTATAATCGCCCAGCCGCACCAGCGCGCGCGACAGGCGATAGATCGGATTGCCGGGGGTCGGCGCGCTCGAATGACCGCCGGGATCGGTGATGGTGACCTGGAAATCGGCATAGGTCTTTTCGCCGGCCTGGAGCGTGTAGACGATCGGCTTGTTGTCCGGGCCGAGCATGCCGCCACCGCCATCGCCGTTGAGCACCATCTCCGCACCCGCCAGCTTCTTGGCGAGCGCACGGGTGGTGACCATGGCGCTTTCCTCGTCGCCCGAAGCGGCGAGGATGATCGAGCGCCTGGGCTTGAACCCTTCCTGTTTGAGGCGGGCGAGCGTCGCGACGATCATCGAGAGGTCGTATTTATTGTCCTCGGCACCGCGCCCGTAGATATAGCCATTCTCCTCCACCGCGGTGAAGGGATCGCGCGCCCAGTCGGCGGGCTTGGCCTCCACCACGTCCATATGGACCGACAGCAGGATCGGCTTGGCATCGGTCGTACCCTTGAGCGTGACTTCCAAGGTCGCGGTGTTGCCCATCGGGGTGATGACGATGTCGCTGTCGGCATAGCCGGCGGCCTTGAGCACCGAGGCGAGATATTCCGCATAGGTGACGGTCTGTCCGCGTCCCTCGACAGTCTGATAGCCGATCGATTTCTTGAGGATGTCCTTGGCCTGATCGACCTGTGCGGGCGTGGGCGGCTTGGCCGATGCGGCGGTGCCCCAGGCCAGCGCCAATGCCAGTGCCGTTCCCCCGATGATCCGTCGCATGCCGATCTCCATATCCGTTTATCGATGATCTTGTGTCGGCTGATGCGGGGGATTGCCAGTGCTTTGTGGGAAAGCGCTCAATGGAAATCGCGCGACTTTGGGATGATGCTGACATTGCGGGGATGGCGGTGCAGCCCCACGGGCAGGGGCTTCACGACATGGTCCGCGCGTGCGACCTCGGCGCGGAGCAGATCGTCGGACAGGGCGGCCAGCGTGCCGGTGGCGTCGGCCAGTTCCTGCACCACGACATGGACGACATTTTCGTCGGTCTGCACATAGCCGCGCGCCTCCATCAGCCGCGCGGTCATCACCACCTTGCGATATTGATCGAAGACCTTGGGCCAGACGACAAGATTGGCGATACCGGTCTCATCCTCCAGCGTGATGAAACACACGCCGCTCGCGGTGCCGGGCCGCTGGCGGACAAGGACGAGGCCGGAGACCGCGACCTTGCTGCCCGATTTCATCATCGCCAGCCGGTCGTTCCGCGCGAAGCGACGATGGTCGTAATGGCCGCGCAGGAATTCGAGCGGATGCGCCTTCAGCGACAGGCGGAGCGTCTGATAGTCCGAGACGACATGCTCCGCGAGCGGCGTCTGAGGCAGGACGACGGGCTGCGCCTCCACGCCTTCGTCGCGCGCTTCGGCAAAGGCGAAGAGCGGCAGGTCGGGCGCCTGGCGAAGCACGCGGCTGTCCCAGAGCGCCTGGCGGCGATCGAGCCCCATCGAGCGAAAGGCATCCGCCGCCGCCAGCTTGCGGATCGCGGCGACATGGATGCGCGATCGCGCCTTCAGATCCTCGACATCGGCGAAGGGGATATCGCGTGCCTGCATGATCGCCTGGGCGACATCCTCGCCGATGCCGTCGATCTGGCGAAAGCCGAGGCGCAAGGCGTAGCGTATGCGCGGCCCGCCTTCGCGCATCGTCGCGTCCCTGTCCCCTTTCCATCTGGAGAAAATCGATGCAGCCGGGGGGTAATGCGGCCGGTGATCGCGCAACAGCCCTATCGGCTCCAGCTTGTTGTCCCACTCGCTCATGTTCACGTCAGGATGGAGAACCTCCACTCCATTCTCTTTCGCATCGCGGACGATCTGGGCTGGCGCGTAGAAGCCCATGGGCTGGGAGTTGAGCAAGGCCGCCGCAAAGACGTCGGGATAATAGCATTTGATCCAGCTCGACACGTAGACGAGGTGCGCAAAGCTGGCGGCATGGCTTTCGGGAAAGCCGTAATCGCCGAAACCCTTGATCTGATCGAAGCAGCGCCGCGCGAAGTCGGGATCATAGCCGCGACCGATCATGCGGCCGACCATCTTTTCCTCAAGCTTGCCGATGGTGCCGCGCGAGCGGAAGGTTGCCATGGCACGGCGGAGTTCGGTCGCTTCCTCGGGCGAGAATTCGGCGGCATCCATCGCGATCTGCATCGCCTGTTCCTGGAAGATCGGCACGCCGAGCGTTCGCTTCAGGATTCTCTCCAGCTCGTCCGGCGGCCCCCTGTCAGGTGATGGTGAGGGATATTCCACTTTCTCGATGCCGTTCCGCCGCCTGAGATAAGGATGCACCATATCGCCCTGGATCGGGCCGGGGCGGACGATCGCAACCTCGACGACCAGATCATAATATGTCCGCGGCTTGAGCCGGGGCAGCATGTTCATCTGCGCGCGGCTCTCGACCTGGAACACGCCGAGCGATTCCCCCATGCACAGCATGTCGTAGACGGTCTCGTCATCCGGCGGGATATTGGCGAGGTCGTAATGCTCGCCATGCGTCTCCTCGATCATGACGATGGCCTTGCGGATGCAGGTGAGCATGCCGAGCGCGAGCACATCGACCTTCAACAGCTCCAGATAGTCGATATCGTCCTTGTCCCATTCGATGAAGCTGCGATCGGCCATCGCACCGTTGCCGATGGGGACGTTCTCGATCAGCGGATTGCGCGTCAGGATGAAGCCGCCGACATGCTGGGAGAGGTGACGCGGCAGCTCCATGAGCTGGTTGGTGATCGCGATGACGCGGCGGAGCACGGGATCGGACAGGTCGAGCCCGGCTTCCTTCACCTTGAGTTCGTCGACCTCGCTGCCCCAGCTTCCCCAGACGGTGCGCGCCATCGCCGAGGTGATGTCCTCGCTCAGCCCCATCGCCTTGCCCACTTCACGCACCGCGCTGCGCGGGCGATAATGGATCACGGTGGCGCACAGCCCGGCATGGTCGCGACCGTAGCGATTATAGATATGCTGGATGACTTCCTCGCGGCGCTCATGCTCGAAATCGACATCGATATCGGGTGCGTCGCAGCGCACGCTGCCATCTTCGCGTTCCTCGACTGAAATGAAGCGCTCAAAGAGCAGCGACACATTGGCGGGATCGACATTGGTGATGCCGAGGCAATAGCAGACCGCGCTGTTCGCGGCCGAGCCCCGGCCCTGGCACAGGATCGGCGGATCCAGGCCCCGTGCGAAAGCGACGATATCGTGCACCGTGATGAAATAACGGGCGATGTCGAGCCGACGGATCAGATCGAGCTCCTTGTGGATCGCCGCCTCGACCTTTTCCGGCGGACGATCGGGATAACGCCACTTCATTCCCTCCCGGGTCAGCACTTCGAGATGCTGCTGCGGCGTCCGTCCCTCCGGGATCGGATCGTCGGGATATTCATAGCGCAACTCCTGCAGCGCAAATCGGCACGCATCGGCAATCGCACGTGTCGCCGCGATCGCGTGCGGCCAGCGTCGGAACAACTCGATCATTTCCGCAGGCGATCTCAGATGCCGCTCCGCATTGGCGTGAAGCAGGAAGCCGGCGCGCGCGATCGTGGTCTTTTCGCGGATGCAGGTCATCACGTCCTGCAGCGGCCGGCGATCGGGCGTGGCATAGTGGACGTCGTTAGTCGCGAGGATCGACAGGCGATGCGTCTGCGCGATGGCGTCGAGCCGGTTGATCCGCGCCTTGTCGTCGCCGCGATAGAGATAGGCGGCAGCGATATGTCTCAGCGTCGGCAGCATCCCGGTCAGCCGGGCAAGCTCCGCGCTGAAACCGTCGAGATCATCCGGGGGGATGACGATGAGCTGCACACCCTCACCATGCGCGGCCAGCATCTCGAGCGTCAGATGGCATTCGCCCTTGGCCTGCCATTCGCCGGCGAGGTCGCGCATCTTGCCGCGCGACAGCAAAGTGCAGAGCCGGCCATAGGCCGCACGGTCCCTGGGATAGGCCAGGAAGGACGGGGCATCGACCAGATCGAGCCGGCAGCCGATCACCGGTCGAATACCTCCGCCGCGCAGGTTCATATCCATCCGCACCACCCCCGCCATGGTGTTGCGATCGGCGACGCCCAGTGCGTGATAGCCAAGCCGATAGGCCCGTTCGGCAAGGTGAACGGCCGGCGATGCGCCGCGCAAGAAGGAATATGGCGTCGTGACGCCAAGCTCCACATAAGCCGCGGGCGGATTGGGCACGAAGCCCGGCAGCTTGTTGATGGCAAGGACGTGCATGCCGGGCGAGAGCGGCGTATCGGGCATCAGGCGAACAGCCCGTGGAGATACCAGTCGGGTATCCCGCCGCGCCCGTCATCGATCAGCCCGTTGCGATAGATCCAGAAGCGCGCGCCGGCATCATCCTCGACCCGATAATAGTCGCGCAACCGCGTTGTCGACCGTTCGCGCCACCATTCGGGTGCGATGCGTTCGGGCCCCTCCACCTTGACGATCCGGTGCTGCTTGCGGCGCCACTGGAACAGGCGCGGCTCGCCCTCCGGCGTCGCATAGGTGACGCCGATCGGCTCCGGCCGATCGAACAGGCGGATCGGGCGTTCGGGCGTGATCGGGGGCGGCACGGTCCGGACCGATGCCGCACCCAGCGCCGGCTGCCAGCTCAGCGCGCGTTCGGGCAGATGGCTTTCGACCAGCAGCGGCACCCGCACATTGCCAGGGCCGATCCGTGCGCTCAGCCGGTCGATCAGCCGTGCAAGCGAGGTCGCATCATGCTCGGCCTCGATCAGCCCGGCCTGTGCCGGATCGAGCGGTTCGTGCCACAAGGCGGTGAGCGCGAAGGCGTCGAAACCGAAGCCGGCATCGAGCGTCTCGAACCGTTCGGCGAACAGACGGACCATATGCCGGGGATCGCGCATCGCCTGGCTGGTGCGTGCTTCGAGCAATTGTACGTCGCCATCGACACGAAACGCCTGGAAGCCGAGATGCCGAGCCCCGGCATGGCGCTCGGCAAGCTGGCGGCACAGAGCCTCCGCCATCTCGACCACCAAAGGTTCGAGAATCGGCACATGCAGCACCGGTTCGACGACGCGGCGCATCACGCGGGGCACCGGTGCGTGGACCGCCGGATTGACCGGTTCCTCGGTCCGTCCAAACGCCTGGGCCAGCCGCAACGGCGGATCGGCCCAGGGACCATCGGCGCGCGCGAAGCGGCGGGCGAGGCCGAGCGTCGGGATTTCGGCAAGCGCGGCTATGGTCTTGAGGCCGAGCCGGCCGAGCAACAGCACGGTGTCGTCGTCGAGCCTGAGCGCGGAGACGGGCAAAGGGCCGAGCGTGGCGGCGAGTGCTTCGGGCGGGCAGATCGTGTTCGGAGTCCGCCCCTCACTCCGTTGGGACTGAGCCTGTCGAAGTCCTGCCCTTTCTTTTGGCGCCGATGCCCCAGAAGGACAGGACTTCGACAGGCTCAGTCCGAACGGTGAGGTTGAAGCATAGCGCGCCAGCGCCCAGGCGGCCCCCACCGTGGGCGCAATCGCGATGCGTGCGGTCAGCCCCACCCTGCGGAAACGTGCACGCATCTCGGCCGTCAGCCGGGCTTCGCCGCCGAAGAGATGCGCCGCGCCCGTGATGTCGAGCAGCAGCCCGTCGCTGCCGTCGATCGCGACAAAGGGGCACCAGCGTTCGGACCAGCGGCAAAGCCGGTCGAGCGCCGCAACGTCACCGGGTTTGTCCGACGGCCAGACGGCAAGTGTCGGCAAGGCGGCCCGGGCATCGGCCAGCCGCTGCCCGGGTCGGGCGCCGCCGTCGCGCGCCTGGGCGTTGACCGCATCGATCAGGATGCCGTGTGCGCCCTCCGAGACAAGCCCTATTGGCCCCGCCCTAGCCGCGTCTTCGTTGCCCCTCGCCCAGCGCTGGATCGCGAAGCGGGGAAACCAGATCGAGGCGATCCGCCGCCCGGTCATAAGCGGCATCCCATTGCCCGGGCCGTGGCCCCCGTGCACGGAACAGCTCCAGCGACCAGACCGGCATGCCCGGCGCAGCAGCGTTCCAGCGAGGCATCAACGATGGCCGGCTTTGCGCGCGCCAGCGCATCCGCGCGCCGCTCAGATCGGCCTGCGATCCCAGCCGCAGCAGCAAGGCAGGCACGCCGAAGCGTTCTGCGGCCACCGCCAGCCGGCGCGTGGCGGTGAAATCGAGTGCGCGCGGATTGCCCGCCACCTCGCCGATCACGGCGGAGAGCTCGGCGCATCTCAGCCCCTCCTCCATCGCCCACAGCGCCTGGCCGGCATCCCGCGCGACGACATGGACGATGCCGGCGCTGCCCTTTCCCGATCCGGAGCGACACCAATGCGGATAGGGCCGGCCATGATCGCGCAGCACGACACGATCCTGCACCCAGAGGATCGTGCCCGATCGCAACGCGCCACCAAGCTGGGCAAGGACGAAACCGCTGCCCGCCGCGTCGCGCGACTCGGCGAAGATTTCGACGAGTCGCGGCTGAAGCGCCACCGCCGCGGCAAATGCCTCTGTCGCGGAGGCGTGGTTTTCCGGCGATTCTTCATCGATCTCTGCGGGCAGCAAGGCATGGCGCGTGGACACGGCAGGTCCGGATTGTTCATGATTTGTTCTATTCTCGCCGGAACGCGACGAGAGTCAAGTTTGCTGCATGGCAAATGCCCCTCCGTGTCATTCCCGCGCATGCGGGAATCCAGGAGATGTCGGTCATCGAGCTCTACGACTCTGGATTCCCGCATGCGCGGGAATGACACGGAAAGGTAGACGAAATTGGGAGGGATTTGGGTCAGGGCGAGCCGAGAATGGTGTCGATCGAGAACCGGCGCGCAGCGTACTTCAGTACGTGAGCACCGGAAGCGCAGATCGATGCCGTTCGCAGGCCGCCATGGCCCAAATCACTCGGCGCCGGCGCGATCCGCTTCGCGTTCGCCGTCCGCCTGTTGCAGCGACAATTCGTGGAGCGCGCGCATCCGCGCGAAGCTGACCACCTGATGCGCCAATATGTCGAGCTGGTTGGCGATGCCGGTGTCGGTGATCGTGCCGTCCTGGCCAAAGACCGGCACCATCGAATTGACCGCCACCGCCATCGGCGTCGGCCAGCCGCGCAGCGCATGGGTGATCGAGCGCAGGGTGGCGAGCGTGGTGCCCGTCGCCTGCCAGCCCGCCGCGGCGGCGATCAGGCCGACGGCGCGGCCCTCGAAATAGACGGCCTCGTCCTCCGCCATGTCCTGCACATAATCGAGCGCATTCTTGATCAGGCCCGATACAGTGCCGTGATAGCCGGGCGAGGCGATGATGATGCCGTTGGCGCGGCGCAGGCCGGCGATCAGCGCCAGCGTCTTTTCGTCACGCGCGCTTTCGCTGGGGGCATACATCGGGATGTCGAGCGCCGAGCCATCGAACATCAGCGTTTCGGCGCCATGCGCGGCGCAGCGATCGAGCGCGCGGCGCAGCAGCTTCTCCGACGAGCTGTTGGGCGTTCCCGTTCCGCCCAGTCCGACGATCAACGGTGTATCGACCATGCGCGCAGCCTCCCTTGCTGAGTGTCCGTCGCACGCCCGGTGAAACATCGCCACGCCAAGCGCAAGCGATAAGAGTTCGTTTGGGAAAGGCGGTACCGGCCCGCTCCCCCGCCCAACCTCCCGATGCAGTATGATCCTGTCGGGAGGTTGGGCGGGGGAGCGGGCCGGTACCGCTTCAAGAAAGCGCTCTTCCGCGCTTTCTCAAACGAGCTTCAGCCGACCGTCACCTGACGCCCGCCGCGCAGGAACGCGATCGCATTGCGCCGCAGATGGTTGGTGCCGGGATTGAGGATCGGCTCGGGAGAATATTGCGCCAGATAGACGCGACGCATCTTCGATGTGGTGTTCGATCCGGTGGCATGGAGCGCCAGGCTGGAGAAAGCGACGACGCTGCCCGCCGGCACTTCCAGCGTCACGCCTTGCGCATCGCCGTCATAGCCGACCAGATCGTTGCTGCCCGGCTGGCGTTCATGGGGCACGATGCCGTCGCGCGTGGCGGGCACCTGCGAGAAAGGCAGGATACGTACGGTGCCGTTGGCGACGGTCGTGTCGTCGAGCGTGCACCAGCAGGTGAGATAGGGTTTGTGATCGGGCGGGCCGCCATTGCCGACGACATAGCCCGAATCCTGGTGCCAGCTGAACGGCATGCCCTTGTCCGCGCCCTTCACAACATATTGGTCGTAGAAGAAATAGGCGTCGTCACCCAAAGTCGCACGACAGATATCGGCCATCGTCTCGCTGAACAGCATGACACGCAATTCGGGCTGAACGCGCTGGCATTCGCCCGCGAAATAGCGCTTGCCCTTGTGGCTGATGCCATCGACCTCGACGCCGAGCGCGTCGAGCCGCGCATCCTCGCGTTCGATCACGCGGCCGCATTCGTCGCGCAGCAGATCGAGCAGCGGCCCTTCGAGCACGCGTTCGAACACCGCATAACCCTCGGCCGCGAATTGGGCGCGCTGGGCGGAATAATCCATGATGCCTCTCCATGGTGCGGGCGCCTGCCCGTCGATCGCATCATCATCGCGCAGAGCGTCCATCGCATCCAATCGAATTGCGCTGGCACGTCATATGTGAATACTATGGCTTATGCGCATGCGACAGGTCGAGGCGTTCCGCGCCGTCATGATGAGCGGGGGCATCACCGCCGCCGCCACGATGCTCAACATCAGCCAGCCATCGGTCAGCCGGCTGATCGCCGACCTGGAACGCGCCGTGGGATTCCGCCTGTTCGACCGGCGCGGCGCGCGCGTCCATGCGACACCGCAGGCGCATGCGCTGTTCGAGGCGGTGCGGCGCAGCTATACCGGTCTCGACCTGCTCGACCAGGCGGCGCGGCGCATCCGCGCGCATCCCGTCGGCACCGTGCGGATCGCGGCGCTGGCTGCGATCGCGATGTCGATCCTGCCCGCGGTGATCCAGCGTTTCCGCATCCTCTATCCCGACATCAAGATCACCGTGGAGTCGCTGGGCCAGCGCGCGATCGAGGAGCGCGTGTTCCTGGGCCAGGCCGATCTCGGCATCGGCGTCGAGATCCCGCCGCGCGAAGGCATCCGGTCGACGATGATCGCGCGCGCCGAATATGTCTGCGTGCTGCCCGCCGGTCACCCGCTGGCGCAGCGCGAGCGCCTGTCGGTTTCCGACCTGGCGGGCGAGGAATTCATCGGCCCGATGCACGAGGCCGACGCGCTGTGGAACGGCATCGACGTCGCGCTGGAGACCGCGGGCATCCCGGTGTCGCGCCGGCTGGAGACCCAGCATTCGCAGATCCTCTACGCCTTTGTCGAAGCCGGGCTGGGCGTCTCGATCGCCGAGCCGTTCAGCGCGCCCTTGTTCAACCGGCTGGGCGTCGCGATCCGGCCGATCGCGCCCGCAATCTATCTCGATTTCGCGCTGCTCGAGCCCGATATCGGCCCCACGCCCGAGATCGTCGGCTGGCTGCACGACGAAGTGGCGCGCGCCACCACCGCCTGTCTCGACGATGTCCGCACGCTTGTCGCGCGAAGGTCATAGTATTCGGACATGACCACGCGATAAATCTCGATTGGACTGCAATGACCGGTCCGGGCACTCTCCCTGATGGATGTAGGGTTGACCGTATTGTCAACCAATCCGATCGACATTAATGGCGCCGCGCGCGCCCGGGCACATGTCCAAGCGGGCAAAGATCCGGATGGACCCGACAGGAGGGGAAGATGATGACCTATTCCAAGGCAAGACTCGGCGCGGTTCTGACGAGCGTGCTCGCCATCGTACTGGCGGGCGGCACCGCCTATGCGCAGGACGCAGCGGCGCCCGAAGCGCAGGACGGCGGCGTCGCCGACATCATCGTCACCGCGCAGAAGCGCGAGCAGAATCTGCAGGACGTTCCCCTCGCCATCTCCGTCGTCAGCGGCGCCCAGCTGGAGCGCGCCAACGTCAATTCGGCCGAGCAGCTGTTCCAGCGCGTGCCCACCCTGACCTTCCGCAAGGGCAACACCAACAAGGATTCGGCGCTTTCCATCCGCGGCGTCGGCACCATCTCCTTCTCCTCGGGCGTCGAGCCTTCGGTTTCCACGGTGATCGACGGCGTCGTCTATGCGCGCACCGGCCAGCAGACCTCCGACTTCCTCGACGTCGAGCGCATCGAAGTGCTGCGCGGGCCGCAAGGCAGCCTGTTCGGCAAGAACGCATCGGCCGGCGTGATCAACATCGTGACGCGCGAGCCCAGCGACGAACTGCGCGGCTATGTCGACGCGTCCTATTATGAGGGCAATGAATTCCGCGTGCGCGGCAGCGTTTCCGGCGGGCTCGCCACCGGCGTCGCTGCGTCGCTGACCGGTTTCTACGCCAAATATGACGGCAATGGCCGCAACGTGTTCAACAACCACAAGGTCAATGGCTACGAACATTGGGGCGTGCGCGGCAAGCTGGTCTTCGAACCCAATGACGACCTGAAGATCGCGATCATCGGCGATTATTCGAAGGGCAGCGACAATGGCTATGCCGACAGCATCGGCACCGTCTTCAGCTCCGCATTCAACAATGCTGTCTTCATCCCCTCGCTCGCGCCACTGGTGCTGAACGGCCGCAACAAGAATATCGACAACGACCTCGATCCCTATACGCGCGACAAGAATGCCGGCCTGTCCGCACAGATCGACCTCGACCTGGGCGCCGCCACGCTGACCTCGATCACCGCCTATCGCCACTGGTTCAACTATCAGCAGCGCGACGGCGATTTCCGGTCGGATGCGCCGCGCTACGTCAATACCGGCACCGCATCGGGCGACGTGCTGTCGCACGATCGCGGCGATTTGAGCTTCGACCAGTTCACCCAGGAACTGCGCATCGCGTCGTCGAAGCCGCAATTCCTGGAATATGTCGCGGGCGTCTATTTCTACAAGACCAAGGAAGTCGACTTCTTCAACCGCACGGTGACGTCGTGCACCGCGTCGACCCTGCCCACCGTCAACGGCCTGACGCCGTGCGCCGCGGGGTCTTCGACCTTCGTCACCAACCAGGGCAATGCCGATTTCACGACCAAGCTGACGAGCTATTCGGGATTCGGACAGCTCACCGCCAACTTCACCGACGCGTTCCGCGGCATCCTGGGCGGACGCTATACCCATGACAAGGTGGCGTATGATTTCGTCCGCACCTCCACGTCTACGGCCGCCTTTCCGGGCGTGAATCCAGGCTTCGCCGCGGCGGGATCGATCAGCGACAGCGGCTGGTCCGGCAATGCCGGGCTCCAATATGATCTGAGCGACGACGTGATGGCCTATGGCATGTACACGCGCGGCTATAAGGGCCCGGCGCTCAACGTGTTTTTCAACATGCGCGCGCAGGATACCGGCCGGATCAATCCGGAAAAGTCGGACGCCTATGAGATCGGCCTGAAGACCCGGCTGTTCGATCGCCGCCTGACGCTCAACCTGGCCGCCTTCTACGCCAAATACGACAATTACCAGGCGAACTTCCTCGATCTGGTCGCCGGCCAGGTCGTCACCCGCCTGACCAATGCGGGCACGGTTTCGACGCGCGGCATTGAGCTCGATTTCAACGCGCAGATCACCAGCGACTTCTCGCTCAATGGCGGTTTCAATTACACCGATGCGCACATCAATCAGTTCATCTGCCCGCCGGGCGCGGCGATCGCCTGCGCCGCGGCGATCAACGGCAAGCCTTTGCCCTTCGCGCCCAAGTACAAGGGCACGGTGACGGCCGACTGGCGCCTGCCGCTGGGGCTGGACGCGTTCGACGTCGATCTGAACAGCTCGCTGGTCTATCAGAGCAAGACCAATTTCGACATCAACCAGAACCCCAACGCCTTCCAGAACGGCTATGCGATCTGGGATGCGGGCATCACGTTCCGGACGAAGGACGAGAAATACAGCGTGTCGCTGATCGCCAAGAACCTCACCGACAAGCATTTCGTCATCCAGCGCATCCCGAACGGCACGTCGTTCATGCGCCAGATCACGCCGCGCGACGCCGAGCGCTATTTCGGCATCTCGGGCCGTGTGAACTTCTGATCGATCGGGCCGCGGGGCAGGACGTCCCGTGGCCGGTCGCGGCGGCGATGGCGACTTAATGCGCACCAACCATCGGTGCGCGACGCACGCACGCCGCGCTTGTCGCCCCGTCCGAAACCGAAAGGAATATGGCGCATGACGCTTGAGGTGCAGGATGGCGGCTTCGTGCTGACGCTGGGGGACAAGACGATCCTCGAGCACAGTGCCGACGCGCCCTGCCTGTTCGTCGGTCGCGGCGTGCCCAGCATCGAAGGCACGCGCGGCCATTATGAGATCGGCGATTATGTCGTCGAGCGGATCGCGCTGCGCCATGCCGAAATCGACGGCGACACCGTCCGCCTGGCGCCGCATGACGGCGCGCCCTGGGCGCTCGCGCTCCGTATCGCGGCCAAAGGCGGCAATGCGGAGATCGCGTTCGAAGCGCTCGACCCGACGATCAACCGCCTGTGGCTGCGCGTGCCCGCCCAACCCGGCGAGCATGTCTGGGGCGGCGGCGAGCAATTCTCCTATTTCGACATGGCCGGCCGCCATTTCCCGCTCTGGACCTCCGAACCGGGCGTCGGCCGCGACAAATCGACCCTGCTCACCTGGCAATGCGACCAGAAGGGCGCGGGCGGCGATTATTACCACACCAATTATCCGCAACCGACCTGGGTCAGTTCGCGCCGCTACGCGCTGCATGTCGATACCAGCGCCTATGCCGCCTTCGATTTCCGCCATCCCGGCTTCCACGAAGTCGAGATCTGGGAAGTGCCGGCCCGGATCGAGCTGTGGGCACGGCCGCATTTCACCGAGATCGTGACCGCGCTGTCGGACCGGTTCGGCCGCCAGCCGCCGCTGCCCGACTGGCTGCTCAAGGGCGCGGTCATCGGGCTGAAGGACGGCGCCGAAAGTTTCGAGCGGCTCAAGGCCTATGAAGCGGCGGGAGTCGCGATCTCCGGGCTGTGGTGCGAGGATTGGGTGGGGCTGCGCATCACCAGCTTCGGCAATCGCCTGTTCTGGGACTGGCAGTGGAATGCCGATCGCTATCCCGAGCTGCCGGCGCGCATCGCCGAACTCGACGCACGCGGCATCCGCTTCCTGGGCTATGTGAATCCCTATCTCGCGGTCGACGGGCCGCTTTATGCCGAAGCCGCGGCGAACGGCTATCTGGTGATGCGGCCCGATGCCGACGAACCCTATGTGATCGATTTCGGCGAATTCGACTGCGGCCATGTCGACTTCACCAATCCGGAGGCCGCCGCCTGGTTCGCCGACACCATCATCGGCGGCAACCTGATCGATTTCGGGCTGTCGGGCTGGATGGCCGATTTCGGCGAATATCTGCCGACCGACGTCCGCCTGGCGAACGGCATGGACGGCATGCGCGCGCACAATGCCTGGCCGGCCCTGTGGGCGGAGGTGAATGCGAAGGGCGTGGCCGGACGCGGCAAGACCGGCGAGGCTTTGTTCTTCATGCGATCGGGCTATAGCGGCGCGCAGCGTCATTGCCCGATGCTGTGGGCGGGCGACCAGTCGGTCGATTTCAGCCGGCATGACGGCATCGGCACGGTGATCTGCGCCGCGCTGTCGGCCGGGTTGCTCGGCAATGCCTACAGCCACAGCGATATCGGCGGCTATACCAGCCTGTTCGATACGATCCGCACGCCGGAACTGGCGATGCGCTGGTCCGAAATGGCGGCGTTCACCGCGATGATGCGCACGCATGAAGGGAACCGCCCGCGCCTCAACACGCAGATGGACAGCGACCCGGAGGTGCTCGCCCATTTCGCGCGGATGACGCGTATCTACGCTTGGCTGGCGCCCTATCTGCGCAAGCTGTCGGACGAGGCGGTCGCAACCGGCCTGCCTGTCCAGCGCCCCCTGTTCCTCCATTTCGAGGACGATCCGCGCAGCTACGCGATCCAGACCGCCTATCTTTACGGCGCCGATCTGCTGGTCGCGCCGGTGATCGAGGCGGGACGCAGCGACTGGACAGCCTATCTGCCCGCCGGTGCGGACTGGGTGCATGTGTGGAGCGGCGAGACGCATGCGGGCGGGCAGGACGTGACCGTGCCCGCGCCGTTCGGCCAGCCCCCGGTCTTCTACCGCGCGGGATCGCCCGACGCCGCGCTGTTCGCGGATATGGCCAAGCTCTGATCGCGCGCATGCGCCGCCGCGCGCACCGCCGCGACGAAAGCCGAGACCAGCGCGCTGCGGCTGCGATTGCGCAGCAGATGGATTGCGTCGTGGGTCTGCTCGGATGCCGGCAGCGCCACCGCGATCAGCGTACCATCGGCACAGGCCGACAACGCCAGCGAGCGCGGCACGACGGTGATGACGCGCCCGCCGCGCACCATGTCGAGGCAGGCGGCGGTCGAATCGAGTTCGTAATCAGGGAAGCTGCCCGCCGCGACACGCACCCGGAGCGCGCGCGGGAAATTGCTGTTGGGCGCGGGACGCGGCAGCGCCCATGGCCAGGCGGCGGTATCGAGCCGCCCCTCGACATGGGCGAGGGGATGATCGCGCGCGAACACCAGCATCAGCGGTTCGGGCGGCAACGGGATGCAGAGCACTTCGTCGGCATGGCCCGAGGCGGCGAATTTCGCGCGATCGCAGACGACGAGATCGAGACCGCGATCGACCAGAGTCTCGAGCAGACGATCGGAGGGACCGCCCGTCACCGTCACGCGCACCGCGGGATGCACGTCGGCGAAGCGCGCGATCGCGTCGGTCAGCAACGGCTGGAGCGGATAGGGTCCGGCGCCGACGCGGACGGTGCCCGAGCTCGGCTGTTTCAGCCCACGCGCTTCCTGTTCCAGATTGGCGGCCGCCGCGATCACGTCGCGCGCGGCGCGGATCAGCCGTTCGGCATCGTCGGTGGCGCGCACATAATGGGTGGTGCGATCGAACAGCACGGCACCCAGCTCCGCCTCCAACTTCTGGATGCTGCGGGTGAGCGCCGACTGGGTCAGTCCCAGTTCGTCGGCGGCGCGCGCATAGCTGCCCAGCCGGTGCAGGGCCTCGAAGTGGCGCAGGCGCCGCAGGTTCATCCGATGCTCACCATCTCATTCCTGTTTTGCATTACCAACGTCATGATCATTCGCATAGCGTGCATGGCATGACGACCACCGCACTCGATGCGCGCGCACGCCGCGCGACCTTCGCCAGGCTGGAGGACGGCGTGTTCGATCTCGCCGTCATCGGCGGCGGCATCACCGGCGCGGGCATCGCGCGCGACGCGGCGATGCGCGGGCTTTCGGTGGCGCTGGTCGAGGCGCGCGACTATGCGAGCGGCACCAGCAGCCGCAGTTCGAAGATGATCCATGGCGGGCTGCGCTATCTGGCGCAGGGCGATGTCGCGCTGGTCCGCGAGGCCGCGTCGGAGCGGCAAGTGGTCCGCCGGATCGCGCCGCATCTGACGCGGCTTTCGCCCTTCCTGATTCCGACCGTTTCGATGGCGATGGCCGCCAAGCTGCGCGCTGGCCTATGGACCTTCGAGAAGCTGGGCGGCGTGCCCGATGCCGAGCGCCATGAAGTGATCGCCCTCACCGAACTGCGGCAGCGCGAGCCGCTGATGCGCACTGCCGGCCTCAACGGCGCGATCCTCTATCCCGAATTCCTGACCGACGATGCCCGGCTGGTGCTCGCCAATATCCGTTCGGCGCAGGCGGCTGGCGCGGTGGTGCTCAATCATGCGGAGGCGGCGCGGCTCATCGTCGAGGACGGGCGGGTCTCTGGCCTCATCGTGCGGTCGTCGCTTGGCGGAGAAGACGCCGGTGCCCGAGTGCGCGCGCGGCTGGTCGTCAACGCCGCCGGCGCCTGGGTCGATCGCGTGCGCGCGCTGGAGGCCGGCGAGGACGCGGCCCGGCTGTCGCTCAGCCGCGGCATCCATCTGGTGCTGCCCCGCGCGCGCCTGCCGGTGAATGCGACGCTGATCATCCGCGCACCCGACAAGCGCAGCATCTTCGCGGTGCCCCGCGGCGCCTTCACCTATCTCGGCACCACCGACGTGTTTCATGCCGTTGCGGACTATTGGCCGGCGCCGGCGCGCGACGATGTCGATTATCTGCTGCGCGCGACCGAGGCCGCGCTCGACATCGCGCCGGTCGCCGATGACGAAATCGTGGCGCTCTGGTCGGGCGTGCGGCCCTTGATCGCCCAGCCCGGCAAGAAGGCCAACGAAGTCTCGCGCAAGGACGAGATCTGGACCTCGCCCTCAGGCCTGGTCTCGATCGCGGGCGGCAAGTTGAGCGCCTATCGCGCCATGGCCGAGCGCGTGGTGGACATGGTGGCGGAACGGCTGGGGGCCACCACGCACCCCTGTTCGACTGCGGATGTCACCTTGCCCGGCGGCGGACAAATCGCGGCGCTGGGCGGCCTCCCGCCCGTCGACGCCGAGCGGCTGGGCGGACTGTACGGCGACGAAGCGGCCGCGATCGTCGCGGCCGGCGGCGGCGTGGCCGCCGAAGCTGCGCGCGCAGTGACGCACGAGGGTGCCGCGACATTGGAGGATTATTGGGTCCGCCGCAGCGCGCGCGCCTGGTTCGACCGTCGCGCCGGGCTGGACGCGCTCGCACCGGCGGCCGACGTGATGGGCGCGCTGCTGAACTGGAACGCCACCGAACGCGCGGGCCAGATCGCCGCCTGCGAAACCATCGAACGAGAGAGCCGCCTGGTCCTGACCGGCGCGCCACAGGGAGGATCCGAATGAGCGATATCGGCGAGGCGCTGATCCAGGCGATCGGCCCGGACAAGGTGGCGCGCGACGCGGCGGCACGCGATGCGCGACGCTACGATCAATGGGCGATCAAGCATCTGCGCGACTGGCGCGGCGAAGCCATCACCGCGCCCGGCTGGGTGGTGCGGCCGGGCTCGGTCGACGATGTCCGCTGCGTGGTGATGCTCGCCGCCGAACTGGGCGTGCCGCTGATCCCCTTCGGCCTGGGCAGTGGCGTTTGCGGCGGCATCGAGCCCGGCGCGAACGCGATCCTGCTCGACATGAGCGCGATGAATTCCGTCCGCTTCATCGACGACCGCGACCTGCTCGCCGGTTTCGATGCCGGGCTGAACGGGCTGGAGGCAGAACAGGCGGTTGCCGCGCAAGGCCTGACCATCGGACATTGGCCGCAGTCGATCGCGATCAGCAGCGTCGGCGGCTGGGTGGCGACGCGCGCCTCGGGACAATTCTCGACCGCTTATGGCAATATCGAGGACATCATTCATTCGATCGAGGCGGTGATGCCCAATGGCGAACTGGTGACCTTGGGCAAGGCGGTGCGCGCCGCCGCCGGCCCCGATCTGCGCCATCTGCTGATGGGAGCCGAAGGCACGATGGGCGTGATCACCGGCGTCACCCTGTCGTTGCGCGAGAAGCCCGCGCATCGCGGCTATAGCATCTATTATGCCGACGACATGGCTGCGGGGTTCGAGGCGCAGCGCCGTATCATCCGTGCGGACTGGCGCCCGCCGGTGATGCGCCAATATGACGGACGCGAGGTCCGCCGCCTGTTCCGCGAGCATGAGCGCGGCGGCAAGGCGATGCTGTTGATGATCCATGAAGGGCCGCAGGCGCGCGTCGAGACGGAGCTGGCGGCGATCGCCGAAATCGCGGGCGCAGCCGGGCTGGAACCGGGCGACCCCGCCGCCGCCCAGGCGTGGATCGAGCGCCGCAACCATGTGCCGAGCTGGCGCGACATGTTCGAGCGCGGCTATGTCGCCGACACCGTCGAGATCTCCGGACGCTGGAGCGAGATCGGCGCGATCTACGACGATGCGATCGCGGCGCTCAATGCCGTGCCGGGCGTGATCAACGCGTCGGCGCACAGCTCACACGTCTATCGATCGGGCATCAACCTCTATTTCAGCTTTGCCGCGACCTTCGAGGATAGCACAAAGATGGAGCCCGCCTATTTCGCGTGCTGGCGCGCGATCATGGAGGCGACCGCGAAACATGGCGGTGGCATCGCGCACCATCACGGCGCCGGGCGGCTGCGCAAACCCTATCTCCATCACGATCTGGGTGAGGCCGGGGTGTCGCTGCTGCGCACGCTCAAATCCGCGTTCGATCCGCAGGGGATCATGAATCCGTGCAATCTCATCCCCGATGCCTGAGCTGCTGCTCGCGCTCGATGCGGGCACCACCGGCGCCCGCGCCATGCTGGTCGATCCGGCCGGTGTGGTCGTCGGGCTCGACAAGAAGCCGTTCGAGACCGCCTATCCCGCACCGGGCCTTGTCGAACAGGACGGCGCGGCGGTGTGGGAGATCTGCCGCGCGGTGATCGCGGGCGCGCTGGCGAATGCCGGGCGGACGATGACCGACGTCGCAGCGATCGGCGTCACCGCCCAGCGCGCGAGCGTCGTGCTGTGGGATCGCAGGACGGGAGAGCCGGTCGCGCCGATCCTGATCTGGAGCGACCTGCGCGGCATGGAGGCGTACAAGGCGCTGCGCGCCGCCGGCTTCATCTCCTGGCCGCAAGTGCCCTCCGCCAAGCTGCCGGCGGCGATCGCGCTGGCCGATCGGCCGGTGGGCGATCTGTGCTGGGGCACGCTCGATTCCTATCTGGTCCACCGGCTGAGCGGTGGGGCTGCGCATGTCACCGACGCGTCCTGCGCCTGGATGACGGGCTATTTCGACTATGCCGGCGGCGATGGCTGGGACGGCGCATTGATCGCGCACCAGCGCCTGCCCGAAAGCCTGTTCCCCCGGCTGGTCGAAAGCTGGGGCTCCATAGCCATGACCGATGCCGCGACGATGGGCGCGGCAGTGCCGGTCACCGCGCTGATCGCCGACCAGCAGGCGGGCATGGTCGCGCATGGTGCGCTGGCGCGGGGTGCGTGGAAGGCGACCTATGGCACATCGGGCGTGCTGATGGCGGGCACGGGCGATGCACCGCTCTCCCCACACACCAGCATGCCTGCCGAGGCGCTGGCCTTTGCCCGCGGCCGGCGGCGCTTCTGCATAGAGGGCATGGTGATCACCACCGGATCGCTAATCGAATGGCTGTGCGGACCGCTCGGCCTGTTCGCATCGCCCGCCGCGTTCGAAGCGGCGGCACGATCGGTGCCCGACACCGGCGATGTCGTGATACGCCCCTCGCTTCTGGGCTTGGGGGCGCCGCATGGCCGCTTCGCCGCGCGCGGGCTGATTTCCGGCATGAGCTTCGCGACGACGCCCGCGCATATCGCGCGCGCGGCGCTCCAGGCCATCGCCTTCCGCTTCCGCGACATCGCCGATCTGATCGCGGCGGTGCCGGGGCTGGACGTGCCCGAGGCGCTGCCCGTCGATGGTGGGCTCGCGGAGAGCGGCATCATGCTCCAGCTTCAGGCCGATGCGCTGCAGCGGCCGGTGCGACGCCATGCGGTGCGCGAAGGCACCGCCTATGGCGCGGCGCTCGCCGCCGGACTCGGCGCGGGACTGATCGGCGAAAGCGACCTGCCCGGATTCGCGCGCTACGATGCCGAGTTCACACCGGCGATCGGCCGCGACGAAGCGGATGCGGGTTATGCGAAATGGTCGGCGGAGATCGGCGTGGAGGCGTGATGGTCCAAGCCAGCGCCTCTCCTCCCTACGCGAAGCGTGGGGAGGGGGACCGCGACGCGAAGCGGCGTGGTGGAGGGGAAGTGCGATATCGACGTCGCTCTGCGTTTCCGGCCTACATCGTACTTCCCCTCCACCACCAGCCTTTGGCTGGCGGTCCCCCTCCCCATCTTCGATGGGGAGGAGAAAGTCTCGTTGAGGCCTCAATCGCCCCCATTCACCTCGCGCCACACGCCCCGCACGATATCGCGCATGTCCTGCGCCTCTTCCCAGCGATCGGTGAGTTCGCGTCCGTCGGGTGCGGTGATCGCATAGGGCGGCGGGCCGAGTTCGCACATGAAGGTGAGCGCATCGTCCGATCCGGCCTGTGCCAGCCAATGCTCGAAACCGCGCCGCCACCAGGCGATATGCTGGTCGAGCCAGCCGGCATGCTGCGGCGCGCGCATCGCCACCTGCACCTGATGCGTGGTCGAGACGCGACCGTGGAAATTGCGGCAGCGCTTCAGGATCGTCTCGATCGTGGCAAGCTGGTCATCGCGCAGCGGCAATTCCATCTCGCCGGCGACGGGATAGTGGGACAGGTCTCCGGTCAGCGGCAAGTCCGGCCGCGCTTCGAGCAGGCGCAAGGTGAAGAGCAGATCGTTGGTCAGGCGGCCGCGATGGGTTTCGAACCAGACGGGCAGCGGGGCGGCTTCGGCGAGCGGGATCAGGCTGTCGATCAGCGCCAGCGCGTCGGAGAGATGGGCGACCGGCCCCGCGACCTGGACGTTCAGGTGGTGCGCACCCAGCCGGTGCGCCTCTTCGATATAAGTGGCGAGTTGATCGGCATGATGGATCAGCACTTGCCCTTCCCAGACCAGCCCGCGAGGATTCATCACGCGTGCAACGCCGGCGGTGCGCGCGACCCGCGCGATATTGACGCCCACGCCGTCGAAGCCCGCCGCGACGACGCGCTCCAACGCTGCATCGAGATCGTCCTCGACATCGAAACCCGGGCAGCCGACAAGACCCCAGACCGACTGAAGAACCAGCAAACGCGCCATATCGTCCCTTTCCGACAACGCTATCATAAGACGCGTGCGGATCGGGGTGTCAATCGATCCCGGAGAGGATGCCATGACTGAACCCCAAATGGCGGCGCCCGCCATCGCGCCCGTATCGGCCGGCTATCGCCGCTATGCGCTGTCGGTGCTGCTGGTCATCTACATCCTCAATTTCCTCGACCGCCAGATCGTCTCGATCCTGGCCGAGCCGATCAAGCACGACCTCCATCTCGCCGACTGGCAATTGGGGCTGCTGACCGGCCTCGCCTTCGCGCTGTTCTACACATTGCTCGGCATTCCGATCGCGCGGGTGGCGGAAACCGGCAATCGGCCACGGATCATCGCGGCGGCGGCCGGGGCGTGGAGCCTGTTCACGATCGCGTGCGGCTTCGCACAGAATTTCGTCCAGCTCGTGGCCTGCCGGATCGGCGTCGGTATCGGCGAAGCCGGCTGCACGCCGCCCGCCCATTCGCTGATCACCGACTATACGCCGCGCGAGAAACGCGCCTCGGCGCTGGCCTTCTACTCGCTCGGCATCCCGCTCGGCGGACTGTTCGGCATGGGGCTGGGGGGCGTCATCGCCGACGCCTATGGCTGGCGCACCGCCTTTCTCGTCGCGGGCGTGCCGGGGCTGATCATGGCGCTCGTCGCCGCGACCACGCTCGTCGAGCCGCGCAGCCGCCTTGCCGCCGATCTCGCCGCGCGTCGTGCCGCCCGCCCACCCTTTCGGGAAGCGATGGCGGAGATCCGGTCCAAGCGGACCTTCTGGCTGATCGCCTTCGCCGCCGCGATCAAGGCATTCATCGGCTATGGCGCCGCCGCCTTTCTCGCCCCCTTCTTCTTCCGCAACCATTCGGTCGAACTCACCTTGATCGCCGAGGATTTCGGGCTGGGCCTGACCGGTTTCCTGGGCATCACGCTCGGCATGGTGCTGGGGCTCACCGGCGCGGTCGGTACCTTCATGGGCGGCTATCTCGCCGACAAATACGGCGCACGCGATCTGCGTGCCTATGTATCGATCCCCGCCATCTCGACGCTGATGGGCATCCCCTTCTACATCGCCGGGCTGCTGTCGAGTTCGGCGGTGTTCGCGCTGATCATGTTCGCCTTTCCCCCGATCCTCAACACCTTGTGGTACGGCCCCGGCTATGCTGCGGTGCAGGGGCTTGTGCGGCCGCAGAACCGCGCGACGGCGTCCGCCGTGCTGCTGTTCCTGATCAACCTGATCGGGCTGGGGCTCGGCCCGCTCGGCGTCGGCGCGGTCAGCGACCTGATCAGCGGACCGATGGGTTTCGGCACCGCCGAGGGCGTGCGCTGGTCGCTGATGATCTTCATCCTGTTCGGCGTGCTGGCTTCTGCTTTATTCTGGATGGCGCGGAAAACGATCCGCGAGGAGATGGTAAGCTGATGATCGCCCAGATTTCCCTGCCCCGGATCTTCCGCATCGGCGGCGGCGCCAGCCGCGAACTGCCGCAGGTGCTGGCGATGCTCGGCCTCTCCCGCCCGCTGATCGTGACCGACGCCTTCCTGGTCGGCCAGGGCTGGGTCACGCGGATCGAGGACGCGCTGAAAGCGGCCGGCATGGCAGCCCGAGTCTTCGCCGATACCGTACCCGATCCGACCGTCGCTTCGATCGATGCCGGCGTCGCTTTCCTTGTCGGGGGCGATCATGATTGCGTTATCGGCTTCGGCGGCGGCAGCCCGCTCGACAGCGCCAAGGCGATCGCGATGCTCGGCATGCATGGCGGGGCGATGGCCGATTACAAGGCGCCGCATGTCCAGGACGTCGCCGGTCTGCCGGTGATCGCGATCCCGACCACAGCGGGCACGGGTTCGGACGCGACGCGCTTCACCATCATCACCGATGAGGCGACCGACGAGAAGATGCTCTGTCCCGGCCTCGCCTATCTGCCGATCGCAGCACTTGTCGATTACGAGCTGACGCTCACCAAGCCGCGCCGCCTGACCGCCGATACCGGCATCGATTCCTTGACCCATGCGATCGAGGCCTATGTGTCGAAGCGCGCCAATCCGTTCAGCGACGGCATGGCGCTGCTGGCGATGCGCGCGATCGCGCCCAATCTCCGCCGCGTCTGCATCGATCCCGAGGACCGGCTGGCGCGCGAGGCGATGATGCTCGGCGCGACCCAGGCGGGTATCGCCTTCTCCAACAGCTCGGTCGCGCTCGTCCATGGCATGAGCCGGCCGATCGGCGCGCATTTCCATGTGCCGCACGGCCTGTCCAACGCGATGCTGCTGCCCGCCGTCACCGCCTGGTCGGCGCCCGCCGCACTGACGCGCTATGCCGATTGCGCGCGCGCGATGGGCGTCGCCGACGAGCGCGAAGGCGATCAGTCCGCGGTCGCGCGGCTGCTCGACGAACTCGCCGCGCTCAACGCGGAGCTCGACGTGCCCGGTCCCGCGGCCTGGGGCATCGACAGCGCACGCTGGGACACGCTGGTACCGACGATGTGCGCGCAGGCGCTGGCGTCGGGATCACCGGCGAACAATCCGCGCGTGCCCGATGCCGCCGAAATCGCCGAACTCTATGCGCGGGTCTGGAGCTGACAGCTCTTTCCGGCTGAAATCCCGAAGGTCAGCGCCCCGCCATCGCCTTGACCGAGGCGAGATAGGTCCGTCCGATCCGGACATCGCCATCGTCGACGAGATCGGCGTACCAGACCCCCGAGCCGTCATGGCGCAGCCGCGCGATCCGGTCGCGCCGGACGATGGTGGAGCGATGGACACGGATGAAACGCTCGGGGTCGAGCCGTTCCTCGAGCGATGCGATCGTCTGGTGGAGCAGGAAGCTGCGCCCGCCGACATGCAACCGCATATAATCGCGCTCCGCATCGATCCGTTCGATATCCTCGGCGGCGATGCGGACGAGTTCCGCCCTGTGCGGCACCCAGAATTCGCTGGCATAAAGCTGGGCGTCGATCGGCGCCGCGGCCGGTGCCTGGAGCGCCGATAGCGGGGCCGGCCGCGCGCGCCGTTCCGCAACACGCTGCACCGCACGGACCAGGCGATCGGGCGCGACGGGTTTCAGCACATAATCGACCGCATCGATGTCGAACGCTTCGACCGCGAAGCTGTCGAACGCGGTGACGAAGATGATCGCGGGCGGCGATACGCGCCGTGCGAGCGCGCGCGCGACGCCGATCCCGTCGAGTTCGGGCATGGCGATATCGAGGAGGAGCAGGTCGGGCGCGAGCGCATCGACCAGCCGGAGCGCTGCCGCGCCGTCGGACGCGGTGCCGACGACCTCGATCGTCGGTTCGCGCGCGCAGATCAGTTGCAGCCGCTCGATCGCGAGCGGCTCGTCATCGACGATCAGGGTCCGCATAGCCACTCCTGGGTTCAACTCGCACGATAGACTTCGGGCAGCGTCAGCCGCACGATGAAACCGCCGCTGTCGGGCGCCAGCCATTCGATCCGCGCATCGCCGCCGAAACGCGCCGCCAGCCGATCGCGCACATTGGCAAGACCGATGCCATTGCCATGATCCGCGCCATCCTCGATCGCATTGCCGTTATCGGCCACGGTGATCGTCAACCGGCCTTCCTCCGCCCGCGCGGTGATCGCGATGGTGACGGCACGCCCGGCGCGCGCGACGCCGTATTTGATCGCATTCTCGACGAGCGGCTGGAGGATCATGCCCGGCACCATGGCGCGGCCGAGCGCATCGGGGACATCGATCTTGACGCGCAATCGATCGGGAAAGCGGACGACCTCGATATCGAGATAGAGGCGTTGCAGGCGGACTTCGTCCTCGAGAGGGACGTCGTCCATCGGATCGCCCGACAGGCTGGTGCGATAAAAGGTCGACAGATTCATGATCATCGCTTCGGCCGCCGTCGCCTGTCCTTTCATCACCAGCGAGCTGAGCGAATTGAGCGTGTTGAACAGGAAATGCGGATTGACCTGATAGCGGAGCGAGCGGAGTTCGGCCTGTTGCGCGGCACGCGCATATTGCGACGCCCGGCGCTCGGCATGGCGAACCTCGCCGGCATAGGAAATGGCGAGATAGAGCGCCGCCCAGGCGGCAAAGAAGAAATAGCGCGAGATCGTCAGCTCGGCGAGTTCCTGCCACATGGCGGACGCATTGGATTGCAGATAGGCAAGATCGGCCTCGTCATAGAGACTCGCCGGATCATACAGGTTGAACACGTAATAGTTGAACAGCGCGAGGATGAGCGAGCACGGCAGTGCCGCGACGAAAGCGGTGACGATGCGCACCCACAGCACCTGGCGATCGAAGCGGCGCAGCAGCAGATAGAGCAGCCAGGTGATCGCGATGCCCGTCGCGGTGACGACCATGCGGCGTTGCGCCATTTCCCCCTGCTCGGAGAAATGCATCACCGCCGACCGTGCCGTGACGATCACCGTATAGAACAGCCAAAAGCCGATGATCGAATAAAACGCTACGATCGGTCGAACGGCCGGGCGCGCCTCTCGCGCATAGGTTTCGAATTCCATGCTCCCTTTCTGCGGCAAAAGCGGCCGCCACGCCATTGCCGATATGCTGTCGGTCGAAGCGGCTTCGAGCTTGGTCGAAATGGAACCGCCACGGTGCGCCCGCCGTTTGTTTCGTACGTGCGCCGAATGGAGTGGATGCCATGACCGAAGATACCAGACCAAAGCCCGGCGATGCCGGGCACGACCAGTCCATCTCCGAACGGCTGGAGAAGGACCCGAAGGACAAGGATGCCAAGCTGGACGAGGCGCTCGACGAATCGATGGACGCCTCGGATCCGCCCGCAATCACGCCGAAGGGCGGCAAGGACCCGGCGCCGTCCTCGGGTTACGATCCCGATGCGGAAGAACGCCGCCGCGCCGGCTGAAACACGAAATTGCGACTCAAGTCGCGCGCGTAACGATGTGTTGCGCGCGCGCAACGCCCATCGATGAAGTTTGTGCAACGCAACAAATCATCGCAAGCCGCTTGCCGGGCAGCCATTTCTCTGATTCCTTCGTGAATGGGAGCCGAACGCCCGGTTAAATAACCAGTAACCATGTTGGGCGCATATTCGGATCCGGGGCAGAAGGTCTGGAGACGGGACATGGGCACGAAAGCACGACCGGCGGATGGCGCGATGACGCTGGCGGAGATCAAGGAGTTCGCGAGCTTCCCGGCAAGCACGCAGCGCTATATCCGCCGCTCGCTCGACGTCGGGCTGGAACGGCACGATGCACTGCAGATCTGGTCGCGCGACGTGATCGAGGCCGCCAGCATCAATGCGCAGACACGGATCTACGAGCGGCTCCACGAAATCCGCGCGATGGTGCCGGACGATAGCGGGCTGGATTCGGTCGAACCGTTCATTGCGCCGCTGATCACCGTCTCGGCCTTCGATCTGGGCCAGGACCGGCTTCCCGGCTTCGCATCCTATCGTTTTCTGTACGAGCGGCTGATCGGCGCCGGCATCCGGCCATGGCTGCCCGCGGCCTTTTGCGGCGCGGCCGCCCTGCCGCATCTCCACCCGGAGAAGAGGCGCGTGTTGCTCCAGTCGATCAGCGAGGCGGCAGCGACGGCGCCCGGCTGGTCCAACCGCGAGCCGATCTTCTATCCCGAATGGGTGGAAAAGGTGGATAGCACCGCGCTGCCACACTGATGGAAGCCGGATACAAGTAAGCCCCGTCGCCAGTGGCGGCGGGGCTCCCTCGACGGCTCTTCCCGCAAGGGTCCGAGCCGGTCAAATGCTCTGTCTTTCGATCAAGCGCAGATAAGAACGACCAGGGCACGGTTCGGTTCCACCGGCCCGCGATTTTTTTTCGATCCTCAGGCCAGCGTTATCAATCGCAGCAGTTTAGCGTCCTGAAACGGCCTGATGATCCGGCGGATACGATCGGTACGTGGCGATTCATACGCCAGATTGTAGAAGCTGTTCGCGATCACATCGGCGATCTGGACACCCGCCGAGCGGCGGCTGTCGGCCAATCGCGTGCGTCCGCATTGGCCCAGCAACGCCGCGACGCCGTCACGGACCAGGGCAAGCGTCGCCGGATCATAGCGTCCATCGTCGATGATCACCTCCGCACAGCCGCCGCTTTCGGGCAGCCAGGCCTCGACCACGGTTTCGAGCAACGCGGCATAGGCGCGCAGATCGCGGCCATGTTCCTCCGCCAGTCGCGCGGGAAGCCGATCGGTCCGCACCTCGCAGATGATCGCCCGCCCCCGGAACCGCTCGAGCAATTCGAAGAACAGGCCCCGCTCGACCAGCGAGATCCGGCTGCCCTTCATCTCGCCGCGCAAGGCGGTCACCAGCTTGAATCGCGCCAGCAGCGCGTCGGCATCGTCGGCGGCGATCGACACGCCGGCAAGGATCATCGCCCCCGCCGACATGCCGCCGCTTTCGTCGCAATAGATCGGCATGGTCCCGGCGATAGCGGGCCGGGCGCGCCGTCAGGCGCCCTGCGCCGCCGGGCCGCCAATGCCGGGACGGCGGGTCTTGGGGATCGACGAGCCGCCGGTGCCCAGCGCCGGCGTCTTCTTGGACCCCGCATCGCCACGCCCGATATCCTCGCCCGCGATCGCCCGCTTCGATTCATCGCCCGAAAGCGTCTCATATTCGAGCAGGGCCTCGGCGAGCCGATGCAGTTCGTGGAGATTGTCGGTCAGCACCTGGCGCGCGGTCGCTTCGCCTTCCTCGACCAGCCGGCGGACTTCCTGATCGATCAGGCGCGCAGTCTCTTCCGAGACGGTCTGCGAGCGCGCAACGCTGTGGCCGAGGAAGACCTCGTCCTGATTGTCGCGATAGCGCAGCCAGCCGAGCTTTTCGCTCATGCCATATTCCATCACCATCGCCCGGGCCATGTCGGTGGCCTGCTGGATGTCGTTGGACGCACCGGTGTTGAGCGAATCGGCACCGTAGATGAGCTGTTCGGCGATACGGCCGCCAAAGCACAGGGCAAGGCGCGCCTTCATCTGCTTCATCGACATCGAATAGCGATCGCGATCGGGCAGGTTCCACGTCACGCCCAGCGCGCGGCCGCGCGGGATGATCGTCACCTTGTGCAGCGGATCGCAGCCGTCGACATGCAGCGAGACGAGCGCGTGGCCGGCTTCGTGATAGGCCGTCGCCTTCTTCTCGTCCTCGGTCATGACCATGGACTTGCGCTCCGCGCCCATCATGACCTTGTCCTTGGCTTCCTCGAACTCGAGCATCGCGACCAGGCGCTTGCCCTTGCGCGCGGCAAGCAGAGCCGCCTCGTTGACGAGGTTCGCCAGATCGGCGCCCGAGAAGCCCGGCGTGCCGCGCGCGATCGTGCGCGGATCAACATCGGGCGCCAGCGGCGTCTTCTTCATATGGACGGCCAGGATCTTCTCGCGGCCGACGATATCGGGGCGCGGCACGACGACCTGACGGTCGAAGCGGCCGGGCCGCAGCAGCGCAGGATCGAGCACGTCGGGCCGGTTGGTCGCGGCGACGATGATGATGCCTTCATTGGCCTCGAAACCGTCCATCTCGACCAGCAGCTGGTTGAGCGTCTGTTCGCGTTCGTCATTGCCGTTGCCGAGGCCGGCACCACGATGGCGGCCGACGGCGTCGATCTCGTCGATGAAGACGATGCACGGCGCATTCTTCTTTGCCTGTTCGAACATGTCGCGCACGCGGCTCGCGCCGACGCCGACGAACATCTCGACAAAGTCGGAGCCCGAAATCGTGAAGAACGGTACATTGGCCTCACCCGCGATGGCGCGCGCGAGCAGCGTCTTGCCGGTGCCGGGGCTGCCGACGAGCAGCGCGCCTTTCGGGATCTTGCCGCCGAGCCGGGCGAATCTGGACGGATCCTTCAGGAAATCGACGATCTCCTGCAGTTCCTCGCGCGCTTCGTCGATGCCTGCGACGTCGTCGAAGGTCACGCGGCCTTCCTTTTGCGTCAGCATGCGCGCACGGCTCTTGCCGAAGCCCATCGCGCCCGAGCCCGCATTCTTCTGCATCTGGCGCATGATGAAGATGGCGATGCCGATGATCAGCAGGAACGGCAGCGACTGGTAGAGGATGATCAGCCAGATGCTCTGGCGCTCCTCGGGCTTCATCGTCACCGAAACGCCCTTGTCGACCAGGCGCTGCGAGATCATCGACGTGTCGTCGGGCAGATAGGTGCGGAAGGTCTTGTCATCGCCCAGCGTACCGCTCGCGACATTGCCGGTGATATCGACCTTCTTGACCGCGCCTTCGTCGACCTTCTGGATGAACTCCGAATAGGAAATGCCATCCGACACAGCCGTGCGGCCGGGGCGATCGAACATTGCGACGAACATCGCAAGCGCCACCAGGATACCCACCCAGATGAGCAGGCTCTTCATCCAGGGATTGCCTTCCGGTGGCTGCTTGTCGTCGTTCATCTTCGTTTCCGTCTAGAGCCTGATCGGTTGTGGCAAAACAACCGCCCGGAGCGCCCGATCCGATTCTGCCGGATCGAGCGTCATGCCAGGAGTTGCATCCAAGATAGGCGAGAATTGCTTAAAGACAATGTATCCGCGCTGAACCCGCCATTTTCGGCGTTCATTTGCCTCCACGCCGCGGCGGCGCAGGTGCGACGCGCCATCGCGCCCCCCCCCGGCATAATGCCGCGCCCATGCTCGCCTGATCGCCCGCGCGCAGCGTTGCGAGCAGACGGTCGAGCGACGGCCCTCCAGGTGAGGCCGACGGATCGATGCGCGCGATCATCCGCAGAATCAGCCGCCTGACGATCTCGTCGGGCAGGTCGGATGGATCGAGGATCAGCGAATCGCCCTCCGCCGTCACACGCTGTTCGAACAGTTGCGCGACCGTCCACGCCATCGCCGCCTCGGCATCGGCGAGATGCCCGGCGCTGGCGGCGAACGCCTCGATATCGATCCAGTCGATCTGGGCGAGCGACGCCCGCATGCGCACGCGGTCGAAGCGGTCGTCATGGTTGGACGGATCCGAAACCGGCGTGATGCCGGCTGCGGCGACGATCGCGGCGAGTTCGGCACGACGCCACCCCAGCAGCGGACGCAGCACGAAACCGTTGGCGCGGCGGATGCCGGCAAGACCGCCGAGCCCGGCCGCGCGGTTGAGGCGCATCAGCAGCGTCTCCGCCTGGTCGTCGGCATGATGCGCGGTCATCACACAGCCGGCGCCGCGGCGCGCACGCCAGGTTTCGAGCAAGGCGTAACGGGCCGCGCGTGCCGCCGCCTGCACCGATCCGGTGATGGGTGCTACCGGCACCAGAATCTCGTGCGGGACGTCCAGCCTTGCGCAAATCTCGCCGACATAGGCCGCTTCGGCGGCCGCTTCGGGGCGCAGGCCATGGTCGACGGTGGCGACGGTCACGCGCCCGGGCCAGGCCGCCGCGGCAAGCAGCAGCAGCGCCAGGCTGTCCGGCCCACCGGATACCGCAACGCCCACCATGCCGCTCGGCGGCGAAGCATCGGCGGCGAAGCGCGCAACCAGATCGGGATCAGGCAAGAGACTCACATGCATCCCTTACCGCCATCGCGCGGGATGCCCGACTCCCATCGTCGTTCGAGCGGCCGCCGCCGCCCTATTTGCATTTGGCGTCGGTACGTCCCTTGGCCACCTGCGCCTTGAGGCCGGCCGATGCGGTTTCGCCATAGACCTCGCCGAACTCGTCGAACACCTTGCAGGCGTCCCCGGCCTTCTTAAGCCGAGTGAGTGCGATGCCGAGATAATAGAGGCTGTCGGGCGCCCGCTCGCCGCGCGGCTGCTTCTGGTAATTGTCGTAGAAGGCGACCGACGCGAGCGCCGGCTTGCCGTCGTCGAGATAGGCGCGACCGAGCAGATTCTGCGCGAAGCTCCAGCGCTTGTGCTTGGGATATTTGTCGACCGTCGCCTTGAGCTGAGTCTGCGCCTGGGGGTAGAATTTCGCTTCCCACAGCCGATAACCGTACAGATAGGCATCTTCGCCGGCATCGCCCGTCTCGGGCTTCGCGACCGCCTCGAGCGCGGCCTGGCGATCGGCGGTCAGCTTTGGCGGCGCGGTCGTCGGCTTGCCCGCGGCCGGCGGGGTGACGGGCTTCATCGGCAGCGTCGAGGATGGCGTCGGCGTGGGCGACGTGCCGGTACCGGTCGTCGGCGCGACGGCCCCCGTCCCTTCGAGCGCCTTCAACCGGGTTTCGGTCTCACCACGGAACTTGATGAATGCCTCGTCGAGCTGGCGCAGCTTGAACGCGTTCTGTTCGCTCTGGCCGGTCAATGTCTGGAGCTGCGCCTCGAGCGCGCTGACCCGGGCGGTCAAATCGACGACCGGCGAGCTCGCGGGCGTGCCGCCGGGCGTGGTCTGCTGCGTGCTCGGCGCGATCTCAGGCTCAAGGAACTGGCCGCTGCCGCCGGGGAAGACCTTGCGCTGGACGGCGCGCATCTCCTTCTCCAGCTTCTCGACGCGCGGCGAGAGCGTGTTGGATTGGCTTTGCGCCTGAAGCGGCGCAGTGGCGGTCCCCGCGAGCAGAACCGCAACGATCATGAGCGTGCGCATGGCTTAACGTCCCCACCGGATCTTTTGGTAAACGCCCTTATAGGGGCAGGATTCGCCTGTCCTCAAGTCAGGGGCGGATGCTGTTCGCCGCCGGCTGGCTCGCGGTTGGAGCGGACGGCCCCGGTGCGGCCCCTTGGGCAGGCGGCGCGGCCGCGCGCGCGGTCAACGCCGCGGCACTGATCGCCACATCGCGGATCGTCGCCTGGGGCGGGCCCAGCGGTGCGACCTCCTGGCCGCCGACGGTGACGCGCAACGCGTCGGGCCGGCCGGTCAGGATCCGGGGATCATTGGCATTGGACGGCACCTGGTAGCGCTCGCCGGGCTGCATTTCCTTCTCGAACAGGCGCTGCTGGCCGGCATCGCTGATCCGCAGCCAGACCGTGTCGGTCGCGGTCAGCACCACTTCGCCCGACGGCGCGGCGGTCGGACGCGCGCGCTGCGCGGTGCCGCCGACGGCGGTCGGTGCGTCGATCGTCTCGGTCCCGGCCGCGATCGCCGCCGGATCGCGCCCATCCAGCCCGTTCATCAGCATGGTCCGCCACACGGTATAGCCGCCGCCGACCAGCAGGATGAGGATGACGAGCGTCCAGGCCAGGGTGCGCGGCGGCACGCGGGCGGGATCGGCGGGCTCGAAATATTCGGGCGCGGCGCGACCGCCCTGCGTGTTGAGTTCGGCGCGAACGTCGCGAGCGATCTCGACCTCGTCGAGATTGAGCGCGCGGGCATAGGATTTGGCGAAACCGATGCAATAGGTGACGCCGGGAAGCTCTTCGTACCGGCCCAGTTCCAGCGCCTCGAGATGGCGCAGCGGAATCCGCGTGCGGGTGGCGATATCGGCGACTTCGAGGCCGGCGGCGCGACGCGCCTCCGCCAGGCGCTCGCCGACGCTCCGGGGAAACATCTCACCCTCCGCTTCGCTCATCCGGTCTTCAGGCTTTCCTGTTTGCGCCCAAGGCCCCGTTCACCTCGGGCCAGTCCGGCCGGAAACGATCAGGGTCTCACTATTCTTAGCCCGAAACCTGATTGACGTCATCGAAAACGCGACACGTTTCCAATTCAGACGACCACGCCCCGATATTTGATCCATGTCACATCCAGCACGCTGCAATGTCAATGGGATGACATGATGCGACGTCGCGGTTGATCGCTCGATCAGGCGAGTTCGACGCTATGTGCCTGCGCCCAGCCCGCGAGCCTGGTCCGCAGGTCCTGGATCGGCGCGTCGAGCCAGCCGGCAAGCTCGGGCGCCAGCGCCGCGCGATCGAGCGAACGCAGCATCGCCTTGACCGGACCGATCGCCGCCGGCGTGATCGAAAGCCGGTCGATGCCGAGCCCGATCAGCGCCATCGCCTCGAGCGGCCGCCCGCCCATTTCCCCGCACACCGTCACCGGCACGCCCGCCTCGCGCGCGGGCAGCACGATCCGGCGCAGGAAACGCAAAATGGCCGGACTCAGCCAGTCATAACGCTCGGCAAGCTTGGGATGCGCACGGTCGGCGGCGAACAGGAACTGGGTGAGGTCGTTGGTACCGATCGACAGGAAATCGAGCTTGGGCAGCAGGACGTCGAGGCTTTCGGCGAGCGCCGGCACTTCGAGCATCGATCCGTAGCGGATGGCATGCGGCATCATCCGCCCCTGCGATGCCAGCCAGGCGCGCTGCGCCTCGAACAGCGCCTTGGCCTCGTCGAATTCCCACGGCTCGGAGACCATCGGGAACATCACGTTGAGCGTCCGCCCCGATGCCGCCTCGATCAATGCGCGCGCCTGCACTTTCATCAGCCCTTCGCGATCCATGGCCAGGCGCAACGCGCGCCAGCCCATCGCCGGATTCTCCTCCTCATCGTCGCCGTCCTGGCGCAGATAGGGCAGTGCCTTGTCGCCGCCGATATCGACGGTGCGGAACACCACCGGACGATCGCCGGCCGCGTCGAGCACTTCGCGATAGAGCCGCTGCTGCTGCTGGCGCAGCGGCAGCGTGGCGGAGACGAGGAACTGGAATTCGGTGCGGAACAGGCCGATGCCCTCGGCCCCGGTGACGTCGAGTGCTGCGACGTCGTCGCGTAGCCCGGCATTGACCATCAGCGCGATATGCTCGCCGTCCTTCGTCGTCGACGACGCGCCGCGCAGCGCGGCAAAGGCGGCACGGCGCTTCTGGGTGAGGGAGAGCTTCGCTTCGAAACTCTCCTCCATCTCGTCGGTGGGGCGGACATAGACTTCGCCCTGGGTGGTATCGAGCAGCAGCACGTCGCCGTCGCCGATCAGCCGGCGGACATTGGCGACCCGGCCGAGCACGGGCACGCCCATCGCGCGCGCGACGATGATGACGTGCGCGGTCAGCGACCCTTCCTCCAGGAGCACGCCCTTGAGGCGGCGGCGATCATATTCGAGCAGTTCGGCCGGGCCCAGATTGCGCGCGATCAGGATCGTATCCTTGCGCAAGCCGAGTTGCGCCGCCGAGCCGAGCTGGCCGGAGACGATGCGGAGCAGCCGGTTGGAGAGATCCTCCAGGTCATGCATCCGGTCGCGGAGCAAAGGATCGTCGATCTGGCGCATGCGCATGCGGGTGCGCTGCTGGACGCGCTCGATCGCCGCCTCGGCGGTCAGGCCGCTGTCGATCGCTTCGTTGATCCGGCGGCTCCAGCCCTCGTCATAGGCGAACATCCGGTACATTTCGAGCACCTCCTGGTGCTCGCCGCCGCCGCCGAATTCGGCCTGATTGGCCATGCGGTCGATCTGTTCGCGCATCTTGTCGAATGCGGAATAGACGCGGTGACGCTCGGCCTCGGTATCCTCGGCCACGGTATGTTCGATCACGACGCGCGGCTGGTGATAGACCGCGACGCCCGCCGCCATGCCCTCGACCAGCTTGAGCCCGGTCAGCCGCATCGCCTGCGTATTGTTGACCTGACCGACGGTCGCGGCATGCTCGTCGATCAGCCCGGCATTGGCGATCAGTTCGGACAGCACCATCGCCACGGTCTGCAGCGCCTCGATGACGACATCGTCATATTTGCGCGGTTCGGCATGCTGGATCGAGAGCACGCCCACCGCCGCCTCGCGCCGGACGATCGGCACGCCGGCAAAGCTGTGAAACAATTCCTCGCCGGTTTCGGGCTTATAGGCGAAATCGGGATGGCTCGCCGCCTCGTCGAGGTTCAGCGTCTCGACATGCTCGGCGATGGTGCCGACCAGCCCCTCGCCCAGCGCCAGCTTGGTGACATGGACGGCTTCCTGCTTCAGGCCGCGCGTCGCGAACAGTTCGAGCACGCCGTCGCGCAGCAGATAGATCGAGCAGACCTCGCTATCGAGCGCTTCGCCGACGATGTTGACGACCTGGTTGAGCTTGGCCTGGGCGTTGGAGCGCGCGGCCATGACATCGTGAAGCCGCGTCAGGATTTCGCGGGCCGAGGCGGTGGCGGAAGGAGTCATGTCACCATCGGCTAACAGAAAGCGGGCAACCGTGCCAGCGGGTCCCGCAGCCTTATATTAGCCCGCGCGGCGTGTGAGCGAACCGATCTCGGATGCGCCAGCATCTTCGAGATCGCATAGACCATCAGGCGGTGTCGCGCGGCCGCACGAAGCAGGCCGTACCCCTGGCCTTCAGCCGCTCGCAGACGCGCGCAGCCTCGGCCGAGGAGCCGAAGCCACCCGCCGCGATCCGATGCAGCGTGCGGCCGTTCGCCTCGGCCCTGGTCTGGACCAGCGGGCGTCCGTCAAGCTCGTCATTGCGCGCCACCATCTGCTGCCATGCGGTGCGCGCGGCATCGCTCGACGCGACGGCACCGAGCTGGACGACGAAATTGCCGGCGTCCGCCGCCTGGACGGGCCTTGGCTCGGCTTTCGGCTCAGCCCTGAGCGCGAGCCTGGGGGCCGCCTTCGGGGCCGCGCTGGGCTCGGTCCGCATCGCGGTGCGTTGCAGTTCGGCGACCGGCTTGCCCGGCGCGACGGCAGCGACACGCTGTGCCGCCTGCCTTTTCTGCCCCTGGCCATTCTGCCAGCGCGCGGCATCGGCCTGATAATCAGCATAGGCGTCGAAAAAGGCGAAGAAGGGCCGTTCGAGCCGGGCCAGCGCCGTCGGCGCGAAGGCGACGAGTTGCGTCGCGTCCATCGCGACCGCCTCCGCCCCGACCCCGACGGCCGCGCGGCAGAAAGCGGGCTGGACCGGGGGAAGCGCGAAGAAATTATAGGTGCGCGTATTATGGCTGTCGCGCATCGCGACCGCCTGCGCGCCGAAACGACGGCGATAATCGGTATCTATCGCGTCGTTGGTCGCCGCAAGCAGGGCATTATGGGTGGTGAGCATGCGGTTGTAATTCTGCAGCGCCGCCTGGGTATCGGGGTTTCGGCACGCCAGCGCGGCGACGTTGAGCGCCATGCGCACATGCCACAACGCCTCGCGCGGGCCGAGGTCGCGATTGGGCGTGATACGCTGCCCATCGGGGCCTACCGCCGGGATCGTCAGGCCCGGCGCCGCGCCCATTGGCGGCTGCGGGCGCGTCACGATATCGACCGAGACCGATTGGGGCGGCGTGGGTGCCAGGGCGACTCTGCTGCGCCCGCCGCATCCAGCCAGCACCAGGGTCAGCGCCGCTGCCGCCAAAAGTCCGTCCCTCGTCCGCATCTCGTCCTCCCGTTTCACCTGGAAACGGGGAGATGCTTGGGCTTAAATGGTTAATACCATCTAAACCATGCGACGAGCGGAGGCGCGATCAGACGGCGCGCGCCTTCAGTGCCTCGGCGGCTTCGGCCATCAGCGTGGCGATGATGTCGGCGACCGGGGCTTCGTCCTTGACCATGCCGACCGACTGGCCCGCCATCAGCGAACCATTCTCGACATCGCCGTCGATCACCGCGCGGCGCAATGCGCCCGCCCAATAATGTTCGATCTCGAGCTGCGCTTCCGCCATTGCGAGCTGGCCCTCGTCGAGCTTCTGCGCGACTTCGCGCTGCTTGACGGTGAACGCCTCGGTGCCCGTGTTCTTGAGCGCGCGGACCGGGATGACCGGCAGGCGCGGATCGATCTGGACGCTCGCGACGGCATCGCGCGCCGAAGCGCGGATGAACGCTTTCTTGAAATTGGGGTGCGCGATGCTCTCGGTCGCGCAGACGAAACGCGTGCCGAGCTGGACGCCGGCGGCGCCCATGTCGAGATAGCCGGCGATCGCCTGGCCCTTGCCGATGCCGCCCGCGACGAAGACGGGAAGCTGCTCGGCAATCTCAGGCAGCATTTCCTGTGCGAGCACGCTGGTCGAGACCGGGCCGATATGGCCGCCGGCCTCCATGCCCTCGATCACCAGCGCGTCGATGCCCGAGCGGATCAGCTTCTTGGCGAGCGCGAGCGCGGGAGCGAAGCAGATCAGCTTGGCGCCATTGGCCTTGATCGCATCCAGGCTGCCCGCGGGCGGCAATCCGCCGGCCAGCACGACATGGCTGACATCATGGCGCTTGCAGACCTCGATCAGCTCGAACAGGTCGGGATGCATGGTGATCAGGTTGACGCCGAAGGGCTTGTCGGTAAGCGCGCGCGTGGCCGCGATCTCGCCGTCGAGCAAAGCGGGCGTCATCGCGCCGCACGCGATCACGCCGAAACCACCGGCATTGGAGATGGCCGAAACCAGATTGCGCTCGGAAACCCAACTCATCGCGCCGCCAAGGATGGCGACCTCGCAGCCCAGGAATTCGGCGCCCCGCGCCATGCGGCGCTGCAGTCTGTCTTGACCGATGCTCATGCAGTTCACCCAATCGAGGTTAATGGAAGATATGCCCGATGCGCTGGGCTTGCCGACATGTTAGGCTGGATAGCAGAACGGGGAGCGCGCCATGCAAGGCATTTTGACGATCGCGGTTTCGTTTCTCGTCAACGCCAGCATCGTGGTGAGTGTGATGAACTATCGCCCGACGACCTGCACGCCCGGCTTCGACCCACCGCCAACGGTCAATACACGGCCATTGTTTGACTTGATCGATTCGCTTCCGACACTCAACCAGATCTTCGGCCTCGATGTCAGCAGGCTGCATCGCAGCCGCTGACCGTTAGGCCTCCATCACCTCAGGCGCGTCGAGTCCATAAGCGGTGTGCAGCACGCGCACCGCGAGCTCCGCATAATCTTCCTCGATCAGCACCGAGACCTTGATCTCCGACGTCGCGATCGCCTGGATATTGATGCCGCGACCGGCCAGCGCCTGGAACATCGTCGAGGCGACACCGGCATGGCTGCGCATGCCGACGCCGACCACCGAGACTTTGCAGATCTTGGTGTCGTGCTTCATCTCGACATAGCCGATCGTGTCGTGCGCCTTGGTCAGCGCGTCGATCGCGCGCGCCAGTTCCGCGCCGGGCACGGTGAAGGTGACGTCGGTCGAGCCCGTCTCGTGCGCGATATTCTGCACGATCACGTCGACATTGATATTGGCGTCCGCCAGCGGCGCAAAGATCGACGCCACCGCGCCCGGCCGATCGGGCACTTCGGTCAGCGTGATCTTCGCTTCGTTCTTGTCCAGCGCGATGCCGGTGATGCGTTGCCGTTCCATTTCGCTTTCCTCGATCTCGTCCTCGCCGACGATCAACGTGCCGGGTGTGACATTGTCCGTCGGCGGCTCGAAGGAGGAGAGCACCTGGACGCGCACCTGTTCCTTCATCGCCAGCCCGACCGAGCGGGTCTGGAGCACCTTGGCGCCCACGCTCGCCAGCTCCAGCATTTCCTCATAGGTCACCTTCGCGAGCTTGCGCGCGCGTGGGACGATGCGGGGGTCGGTGGTATAGACGCCATCGACATCGGTATAGATGTCGCAGCGATCGGCCTTGACCGCCGCGGCGACGGCGACGGCGGAGGTATCCGATCCGCCGCGGCCGAGCGTGGTCACGCGGCCGTCCGAGCCCATGCCCTGGAATCCGGGGATCACCGCGACCTCGCCCGCTGCCATGCCGGCGATCAGCGCTTCGGTGTCGATCGTTTCGATCCGCGCCGATGCGTGCGCCGAATCGGTGTGGATGGGCAATTGCCAGCCAAGCCAGCTGCGCGCCTTCACGCCCATATTCTGGAGCACGATCGCGAGCAGGCCCGACGTCACCTGCTCGCCCGAGGCGACGACGACGTCATATTCCTTCGGATCGTAGAGCGACGAGGCCTCACGACAGAAGCCGACGAGCCGGTCGGTATCGCCCGCCATCGCCGAAACGACGACCGCGACTTCGTTGCCCAGCTCGACTTCATGCTTCACGCGCGCGGCGACCACGCGAATTCGTTCGATCCCCGCCATGGAGGTACCGCCGAACTTCATCACGATGCGGGCCATTGCGCGTTCCCGATGTTGAGAGAAATGCCCTCTGGATCGAAGGCGCGGCCCTGATAATGATGGGGAATGACGAACGCAAGCACTCGCGCAAGCATTGGTAAAAGCATGGGCACGACGACGATAGACCCGCAGGAAGCCGCGCATTTCGGCGCGCTGGCAAAGGATTGGTGGGATCCCAAGGGCAGCTCGGCGATGCTGCATCGGCTCAATCCGGTGCGACTGGGCTATATCCGCGAGGCGATCGACCGCCACTGGCATGTCGACGAAGCCGTGCTGAAGCCGCTGGCTGGTCGGAGCGCGCTCGATGTGGGCTGCGGCGCGGGACTGCTGTGCGAACCGCTCGCCCGGCTCGGCGCGCAGGTGACCGGGGTCGACGCAGCCCCGGAGAATGTCGCCGCGGCGCGGCTTCATGCCGAGGGTCAGGGGCTCATTATCGACTATCGCGCCGGCGAGCTGGAGACGCTGGGCGGTGCGCGGTTCGATCTGGTGACGTCGCTGGAAGTGATCGAGCATGTCACCGATCCGGCCGCATTCGTCGCGGGCCTGGCCGCGGCGCTCGCGCCAGGGGGACTGATGATTCTCTCGACCCCCAATCGCACCACGCTGTCGCGGCTGGCGATGGTGACGGTGGCGGAAGGGATCGGGCAGATCCCCAAGGGCACGCATGACTGGAACAAGTTCCTCACGCCCGGGGAGCTGACCGCGTTGCTCGAGGATGCGGGGCTGATCGTCTCCGACCTGCGCGGGCTGAGCGTCTCGCCCGGGCGGGGGTTCATTCTTTCGGAGAATGTGTCGCTGGACTATCTGCTGACGGCGGTGGCGCGGTAGAGGCCATCGGCTCGCGTCCCGATAGAAAACTCAACTGCCTTTATGCCGCGCTGTCGCTCCAGCGAAAGCTGGAGCCCATGCGATCTGTCAGCCGCTGCGGAGTTGGAAGTATTGCATAGGCTCCAGCTTTCGCTGGAGCGACGGCTTGTTTTGCGATCGGGTCTGCTCAGAAATCCGGTTTGTCGTAATGCGCCGGGGGCTGGATTCCTTCCATGCGTTCCGACAGCAAGGGCCGGAAACCAGGGCGTGACTTGAGGCCGGCATACCAGCGGCGCGCCTGTTCATGCCCCTTGAAATCGATGCCGCCGAGATAGTCGGCGACAGAGAGATGGGCGGCCGCGGAGAGGTCCGCGAGGCTCAGCGTCGCACCCGCCAGCCAGGTGCGGTGATCGAGCAGATAATCGAGATAGTCGAGATGGCGATGCGCGTTCTTCATCGCTTCGCGCAGGATGCGTGCATCGGGCGTCGAGCGATGGACGAGGCGCTTGGTCATGCGCTCGAACATCAAAGGCGCGGTGACATCGCCATAGAATTGCTGATCGCACCAGGCGACGAGGCGGCGGATCTCGGCGCGGTTGGGCGCGGTGCCGTTGATCATCGGCGCCTTTTCGACGGTTTCCTCGAAATATTCGCAGATCGCGCCCGAATCCATCAGGACGAGCGCCTTTTCGGTCTCAACCACGACCGGGGTCTGCCCGGCCGGATTCAGATCGAAAAATTCGTCGCGCCGCTCCCACGGATTCTCGCGGACGAGTTCATAGCCGATCCCCTTCTCCCCGAGGAGAAGACGAACCTTGCGTGAGAACGGACAAAGGGGGAACTGGAAGAGCTGCCACATGCGGGCGCGACCTTAGAGCCTGATCTGTTGAGGTGGAAGCAGGCTCTGGTCAAATAGTTGAAACCGCGATCGCGTCAATTGTCCCAATCGTCATCATAATCGTCGTGACGGGACGGCGGCGGGGCTTCGTCATAGGCCTCGGGTCCGCGATCGTCGGGGCTCCGCAGCCTGTGCCTGATGTTCGCCAGCCGTGCGCGCAGTTCGGGCAGCATCGCGCTGAACTCGCTGGCCATGACGCCCGCGGCACGCGTCGCGTGGCGGGTATCGCGATGGATCCGCGCCTCGAAATTGGGATCGTCGCGCATCACGCGATCGCGCAGCGTGTCGCTGCGCCGCGCATCGGAGAAAGGATTGACCGCGCGTTCGACCGCGCCGACGCGCGTGTCGAGCAATGCCGCCACCGCGTCGGACACCCTGTCCGCCACGACTTCCTGCACGACCGGACTTTCGAGCATGCCCGCGACCTGGGCAGGCGCGGGCCGTTGCGCCAGTGCGGGCGTGGCGGCGGAAAGGGCGACAATGGACACGAACAGGAAACGCATGACGAATCTCCGTTACAGCGGTGGCCGTAATGGGCAGCCTGCGACTCTAGATACAGGAATCTGAGCCTCGCGTGAACGGCGTGGTGACCGTAGCTCTATCCCCGTTCGTGTCGAGCCCTTCGACTGCCTGCAAGGCAGGCGCTCAGGATGAACTTCTCCGCTATGCGGAGAAGTCGAGACACGCCGCGCGATGCCCCAACGTCCCTCGACTTCGCTCGGGACAAGCGGTTGTTGGGTTGCCCCCTACTCCGCCGCCACCATCTCCTCATCCGCTTCGCCCAGCGGATGCTCCAGCCGGTTGACCATCTCGCGCGGGCAGACCTGCCAGAAGGAACCGCGGGTGCGATCCCAGTCGTCGAGCAGCGCGTTCGACCAGCGGCTGTCGGTCGCCACCGAATGTTCGGCGATCAGCGATTTGAGCTTGGCTTCCCAATAGGGCGAGGCGAGGCGCTGCCAGATGATGCTTTCGGGATTGGCCGAGCGTTCGAAATCACCGCGCTCGTCATAGACGAAGGCCATGCCGCCGGTCATGCCCGCACCGAAATTCTTGCCGACCGCGCCCAGGATCACCGCGGTGCCGCCGGTCATATATTCGCAGCCATTGGCGCCGCAGCCCTCGACGACGACGGTCGCGCCCGAATTGCGCACCGCGAAACGCTCGCCCGCCTGGCCCGCCGCGAACAATTTGCCCGAGGTCGCGCCGTAGAGCACGGTGTTGCCGATGATCGTGTTGGCATGGCTGTCGAGCGGCGAGCTGACCATCGGCCGCACCGTGATGATGCCGCCCGAAAGCCCCTTGCCCACATAGTCGTTGGCGTCGCCGAACACCTCCAGCGTGATGCCCTTGCACAGGAAGGCGCCGAGCGACTGGCCCGCCGAGCCGCGCAGGCGGACCTGGACATGGCCGTCGGCAAGCGTCGACATGCCGTAGCGGCGGACGATCTCCGACGAGAAGCGCGTGCCGACCGCGCGGTGCGTGTTGCGCACCGTATAGGTCAGCTGCATCTTCTCGCGGCGCTCGAACACCGCCTTGGCATCGGCGATCATCTGCGCGTCGAGACTGTCGGGAACCTCGTTGCGGAAACCCTCGATGTTGAAGCGGCGCTTGTCGTCGTCGGCGTCGACCTTTGCCAGGATCGGGTTGAGATCCAGGTCGTCGAGATGCTCGGCGCCGCGGCTGACCTGGCGGAGCAGCTCGGTACGGCCGACGATCTCGTCGAGGCTGCGCACGCCCAGCCGCGCCAGGATCTCGCGCACTTCCTCGGCGATGAAGGTCATCAGGTTGATGACTTTTTCCGGCGTGCCGACGAATTTGGCGCGCAGTTTCTCGTCCTGGGTGCAGACGCCGACCGGGCAGGTGTTGCTGTGGCACTGGCGGACCATGATGCAGCCCATCGCCACCAGCGAGAGCGTGCCGATGCCGAATTCCTCGGCGCCCAGGATCGCGGCGATGACGATGTCGCGCCCGGTCTTGAGGCCGCCATCGGTGCGCAGCTTCACGCGGTGGCGAAGCCCATTGAGCGTCAGCACCTGATTGACCTCGGACAGCCCCATTTCCCAGGGCGTGCCCGCATATTTGACCGAAGTCTGCGGGCTGGCGCCGGTGCCGCCGACATGGCCGGCGACCAGGATGACGTCGGCATGCGCCTTGGCCACGCCCGCCGCAACGGTGCCGATGCCCGCCGAGGAGACGAGCTTCACGCAGACGCGCGCGCGCGGATTGATCTGCTTCAGGTCGTAGATGAGCTGCGCCAGATCCTCGATCGAATAGATGTCGTGATGCGGCGGCGGCGAGATCAGGGTCACGCCCGGCGTCGAATGGCGGAGCTTGGCGATGAACTCGGTCACCTTGAAGCCGGGCAGCTGGCCGCCCTCGCCGGGCTTGGCGCCCTGCGCCACCTTGATCTCGATCTCCTCGCAGGCGCCGAGATATTCGGCGGTGACGCCGAAACGGCCCGAGGCGATCTGCTTGATCACCGAATTGGCATTGTCGCCATTTTCGTACGGCGTGTAGCGGGCGCTGTCCTCGCCGCCCTCGCCCGAGACCGCCTTGGCGCCGATCCGGTTCATCGCGATCGCCAGCGTCTCATGCGCTTCGGGCGACAGCGCGCCGAGCGACATGCCGGGCGTCACGAAACGCTTGCGGATCTCGGTGATCGCCTCGACCTCGTCGATCGCGATCGCTTCGCGCGCATAGTTGAACTCGATCAGGTCGCGCAGATAGACGGGCGGTAAATCGCGCACGCCGCGCGCGAATTGCAGATAGGTCGAATAGCTGTCGGTCGCGACCGCGGTCTGCAGCAGGTGCATGAGCTGCGCCGAATAGGCATGCGTCTCCCCGCCATGGCGCTGGTGATAGAAGCCGCCGATCGGCAATGTGATCACCGCCGGATCGAACGCGGCATCGTGGCGCAGCACGGCGTTGAGGTGCAGCGACGAATAGCCCTCGCCCGAGATCTTGGCGGGCATGCCGGGGAAGAAATCGTTGACCAAGGCGCGCGACAGGCCGACCGCTTCGAAATTATAGCCGCCGCGATAGCTGGAGATCACCGCGATCCCCATTTTCGACATGATCTTGAGCAGGCCGTCATCGACCGCTTTCTTGTGGCGCTTCAGGCACTCGTCGAGCGAGAAGCCCGCGAACAGGCCGCGGGCATGGCGGTCGGCGATCGCGGCTTCGGCCAGATAGGCGTTCACCGTCGTCGCGCCGACGCCGATCAGCACCGCATAATAATGGGTGTCGAGGCATTCGGCGGTGCGGATGTTGATCGACGCATAGGAACGCAGGCCACGGCGGACGAGATGCGTGTGGACCGCGGCCGCGGCGAGCACGCCGGCGATGCCGACGCGATCGGCGGCGATGCGCTCATCGGTCAGGAACAGCTCGCTGCGCCCTTCGCGCACCGCCTGTTCGGCCTCGGCGCGGATGCGCTGGATCGCGGCGCGCATATCGTCGGCGCCGCCGCCTGCGGGGAACGTGCAGTCGATCTCCGCCGCCTGGCTGGCGAAATGCGTCTTCAGCCTTTCCCAGCCGGCACAGGTGAGCACGGGCGAATCGAGCACGAGCACGCCATCCTGCCGCACCCCGGTGTCGAGGATGTTGGCGAGGTTTCCGAAGCGCGTCTTCAGGCTCATCACCTGGGTCTCGCGCAGCGAATCGATCGGCGGGTTGGTGACCTGGCTGAAATTCTGGCGGAAGAACTGGCTGATGATCCGCGGCTTGTCCGAAATCACCGCGAGCGGCGTATCGTCGCCCATCGAGCCCACGGCTTCCTTGGCATCCTCCACCATCGGCGACAGGATCAGTTCCATATCCTCGAGCGTCTGGCCCGCCGCCACTTGCCGCCGGGTCAGTTCGGCGCGTTCGTAGCGCGGCGTCGCCCAGTCGGGCGCGGCGCCTTCGGGCAGGCCGGGCAGGTCGTCGAGCGTCAGGAAGCGGCCGACCATTTCGGCATAGGGCCGCTCGCCGGCGATACGATCCTTGATCGCGCGATCGGCGTAGAGCGTGCCGCTGTCGAGATCGACCGCGATCATCTGGCCGGGGCCGAGCCGCCCCTTTTCGATGATCGCGCTTTCGGGGACAACGACCATGCCGGTTTCGGATCCGACGATCAGCAGATTATCGACGGTGCGGGTGTAGCGCAGCGGACGCAGCGCGTTGCGATCCATGCCCGCGACCGCCCAGCGGCCATCGGTCATCGCCAGCGCGGCGGGCCCGTCCCACGGCTCCATCACCGAGGCGAGATACTGGTACATCGCCCGGTGGTTGTCGGGCATGTCGTCCTCGGCCTGCCACGCCTCCGGCACCAGCATCAGCTTCGCCGTCGGCGCGTCGCGACCCGAGCGGCAGATCGCCTCGAACACCGCATCGAGCGCCGCCGTGTCGGACGCGCCCGCCGGGATCACCGGCTTGATATCCTCGGACTGCTCGCCGAATGCGAGGCTGGCCATCTTGATCTCGTGGCTCTTCATCCAGTTCTTGTTGCCGCGGATCGTGTTGATCTCGCCATTATGGGCGAGGTTGCGGAACGGCTGGGCCAGCCACCATTGCGGGAAGGTGTTGGTCGAATAACGCTGGTGGAAGATCGCGACGCGGCTTTCGAAGCGTTCGTCGGTGAGATCGGGGTAGAAGACCGACAGGCTCTCCGCGAGGAACAGCCCCTTGTAGATGATCGACCGGCACGACAGCGAACAGATGTAGAAGCCCGAGATCTGCGCCTCGATCACCTTCTTCTCGATGCGCCGGCGGACGAGATAGAGTTCCTTTTCGAACTCGGCGGCGTCCTGTGCATCGGGAACCGGACCGGCGATCATGATCTGCTCGATCTCGGGCCGCGTTTCCTGTGCTTTGCGGCCGATCACCGACACGTCGACGGGCACCTGGCGCCAGCCATAGATGGTGTAGCCAGCGCTGATCACTTCCGATTCTACGATGGTGCGGCACGTTTCCTGCGCGCCCAGATCGGTGCGCGGCAGGAAGATCATGCCGACCGCCAGCCGGTTCGGCATCGGCCGGTGGCCCGAATCGGCGATCGCATCGTCGAAGAAGCGGACGGGCAGGTCGACATGGATGCCGGCGCCGTCGCCGGTCTTGCCATCGGCATCGACGGCGCCGCGGTGCCATACCGCCTTCAGCGCATCGACCGCCGAGGCGACGACGCGGCGCGAGGGGCGGCCGTCGGTCGCCGCGACCAGGCCGACGCCACAGGCGTCGCTTTCGAATTCGGGGCGGTACATGCCGAATTCGGCGATGCGCGCGCGCTCCGCTTCGCTTGCCATCAGATCAGTGTGTCCGGTCATGGCCATCGCCTTCTTCGTCCTTGGTGTCCGCGGGGTCGCGCAGATCCTGTTCCTTCACGCCCATCAGGCGGGCGAGCTTCTCGCGCTCGGCCTTGCTCAGGTCCGAGCTCTTGCGCGCCGGCGGCAGATGCGCGGTGGCATCCTTCATCGCCTTCATCATGTCGGGCATCCGCTTCATGATCTCCGGCATCATGGTCTGCATCTCGCCCATGACTTCGGGATCCATGTAGAGCAGCATCGATTCGGCGGCGTAGACACTGCCCGTCGGCGTATCGAAGAAGCGAGAGAGATCGGCGAGCTGCGCCGCGCTGAACTTGCGCGCATAGGCGCGCGCCAGGCCGGCGCGGAAGCGCGGCTCCATATCGTTCATCATCCCCGCCATCGAATCCATCACCGCGCGCATGCCGATCTGGGTGCGTTCGCGGAAATGGGGATCGTAGATCGCCATGATCTCGGCGATCGAGGTCTTGTCCATCTCCGCGACCTTCTCGGTCTCCAGCCCGCCCAGCCGGGCGATGTCGGCGATGGGCATGTCCATCATGCCGTCCATCATGCTGCCCATGATCTTGTCCATGGTCTCACCCATCATGCGCTTGTACGTGCCGACGGGGAAAACCTTGGCGACCACCAGCGTGGCGGCGTCGAGCTGAGCGGGGGCGATCGGCGCCGCGGCGGGGGCCTTATCCTGAGCGTGGGCAGCAAGCGGCGTCAGCGCGAGCATCGCCGCGCCGAACATCTGCGCGAAGCGCAGAATGCTCCCTCTCCTCTTCAGGGGAGAGGGCTGGGGAGTGGGGACCGTCGAGTCAGGATAAACACCAATACCGAAGCCTCTCCCGACACCCCCTCTCCCGATCTCGCTACGCTCGATCACCCTCTCCCCTGAAGAGGAGAGGGTATGAGGCGTCACCATCGCCGCGCGCATCATGCCGCCACCTTCGCGCGCACCGGCGCCTTCGCCTTGGCCTTCAGATAGGCGTGGATATGATCGGCGACGTCGCGGCCGTCGCGGATCGCCCAGACGACCAGGCTGGCACCGCGGACGATGTCGCCCGCCGCGAACACGCCGTCCAGGGATGTCTGCATCGTCTTGTGATCGACGCGCAGCGTGCCCCAGCGGGTGACCGACAATTCCTCCGCGCCGAACAGCCGGGGCAGATCCTCCGCATCGAAGCCCAGGGCCTTGACGACCATATCGGCGTCGAGCCGGAACTCGCTGCCCGGATCCGGTTCCGGCGCGCGGCGGCCCGATGCGTCGGGCGCGCCCAGCCGCATCTTCGTCGCGCGCACGCCCGACACCGCCTCCGTCCCGTCGAACGCCTCGGGGGCGGAGAGCCAGACGAACTCGACGCCTTCCTCCTCCGCATTGCGCACTTCGTTCTGCGAACCCGGCATATTGGCGCGATCGCGGCGATACAGGCATTTGACCGATTTCGCGCCCTGGCGGATCGCGGTGCGAACGCAGTCCATCGCGGTATCGCCGCCGCCGATGACGACGACAGTCTTGCCCGCCGCGTTCAATGCGCCGCTTTCGAAGTCCGGCACGCTGTCACCGAAGCTCTTGCGATTCGACGCGATCAGATAGTCGAGCGATTCGATCACGCCCGGCGCGCCGACGCCCGGCGCCTTGATCGCGCGTGCCTTGTACACGCCGGTCGCGACGAGCAGCGCGTCGTGACGCTCACGCAGTTCGCCCAGGGTCGCCTCACGCCCGACCTCGAATCCCTGATGGAAGACGATGCCGCCCGCAGCGAGCCGGTCGACGCGGCGCATCACCACGGGCTTTTCCAGCTTGAAGCCGGGAATGCCATAGGTCAGCAGCCCGCCGGCGCGATCGTGCCGGTCATAGACATGGACTTCGTAACCCTGGCGGCGCAGCAGCTCCGCCGTGGTCAGCCCCGCCGGCCCGGCGCCGATGATGCCGACCGACTGGCCGCGATCCGCGCCCGCCACCAGCGGCTCCACCCAGCCTTCTTCCCAGGCGGTGTCGGTGATGAATTTTTCGACCGAGCCGATCGTGACCGCACCGTGGCCGGAGAATTCGATGACGCAATTGCCCTCGCACAGCCGGTCCTGCGGACAGATGCGGCCGCAAATCTCGGGCATGGTCGATGTGGCGTTGCTGAGTTCGAACGCCTCGCGCAGCCGCCCCTCCGCCGTCAGGCGCAGCCAGTCGGGGATATGATTGTGCAGCGGACAATGGACCGAGCAATAGGGCACGCCGCATTGCGAGCAGCGCGCCGACTGCTCCTCGGCCTTCACCACTTCATATTTGCGCGCGATCTCCTGAAAATCGGCGGCACGCTCGGCCGCGTCACGCTTGGGCGGATAGGCCTGCCCGCGTCCCACGAATTTCAGCATTGGATTGTCGGCCATGAAAACGTCCCCGGTCTTGCCGGAGTCGCCATAGCGTCAAAATCGGCGGAGTCACGCGGATTCCGCATTTTAGGACAGGATATATGTCCTATTTCAGCGTACCCTTGGCTCTTTTGGTCGCTCGCGCCGTCCGAGCAACAAAATTATAGGCCGTTTCGGACCTATCTCATCAGCAGCCAGATCAGGGCCGCGCTGCCCGCGATGATGCGATACCAGGCAAAGGGCGCGAAACCGTGGCGGCTGACGATGCCGATGAACCAGCGGATGACGACCAGCGCGACGACGAACGACACCGCGAAACCGACGCCGATCGAGACCCAGTCGTCCGAACCGAGCGCACCGCCCGATTTGTAGAGATCATAGGATGTCGCGGCGAGCATCGTCGGCACCGCGAGGAAGAAGCTGAATTCGGCGGCGGCCTTGCGCTCCACCCCCAGGCCCAGCGCGCCCATGATCGTCGCGCCCGAGCGGCTGACCCCCGGGATCATCGACAGGCACTGGACCACGCCGATGCCCAGCGCGGTTTTCCACCCCATCGTCTCGACGCTGGTCGTGCGCGGTTCCTTGACCAAACGTTCGATCACCAGGATCGCGATGCCGCCGACGATCAGCGCGACCGCGACCAGTTCCGGGCTTTCGAGCATCGCCTTGACCATCTTGTAGACAAGCAGGCCGACCACGGCGGAGGGCAGGAAGCCGAGCGCGATGTTGCGCGTGAAGGCGATGGCGGCGGGATCGCGCCGGCCGAGCCCGACGAACACGTCCCAGAAGCGCCGCCAATAGAGCACAATCACCGCCAGGATCGCGCCCAATTGGATCACGATATCGAAGGAGGAGGAGACCGGGGAACCGAGCATTTCGCCGGCCAGGATGAGATGGCCGGTCGAGGAGACGGGGATGAATTCGGTCAGGCCCTCGACGATGCCGAGCAGGATGACGGTGAAGAGCAGGCTGATCATGCTGTATCCTTGTGGGAGACGCGAAGGGGGCGGTCAGGACAGGGCCGGTGACGTGGGCTTAGCGCTGATTCCGGCAAAGTTGAATCGTCATTGCGAGGGGCAAAGCCCCGCGGCAATCCAATGCCACCGCGCCACTGGATTGCCGCGCTTCGCTCGCAATGACGCCGTTTCAAGGCAGATGGACCAAACTCCAGACACGAACGAGCGCGCCCGCACGCCCCCGATGCCGGAAACCGGCCGGGAGTGAACTGGCAATACGATCTATCGTGCCGCAAACGGCGCGGTCGAGTGCGGATTCGGTGCAGGCCGCGTGCAGATGCCCCTGCGGGCATGGCTCAGGCCGCGCCCTTTACCCCGCCGAATCGCCCGTGGCGGCGATATTGGACCAGCCAGCCAGGCGCGGCGGCGGCCAGCGGACTGGGGACGATGCCGAAGGCGGACAGGCCGGGCGCATCGGCCGCGGCGACATTGTCGTTCGCCAGCATCAGCCATTGATCCCAGGTGATCGGCGCGCCGGGCAGGAAGCCGAGCCGCGCGATCGCCGCGCCCGCGACATCGGGCACATCGACGATCATCGGGCTGCGGCCCGTCTCATCGGCGATCCATTGCTGGAGCGCGGCCATGGTCAGCACCTGCGGGCCGGCTAGCTCATAGGTCTTGCCGGCATGGTCGGCGGGATCGAGCAAGGCCTGTGCCGCGGCACTCGCGACGTCCGCGACATTGACGGGCTGAAGCTTCACGGCGCCGCGAATCACCGGCAGCACGGGCAGGGCGCGCATCATGCCGGCAAAGCGGTTCACGAACTTGTCCTCGCGCCCGAACACCAGGGACGGGCGCAGGATCGTCGCCGCGGGGAAAGCCGCGCGCACCGCCGCCTCGCCCTCGCCCTTGCTGCGCGCATAAGCGGAGCGCCCATCGGCATCGGCGCCGATCGCGGAGATATGGACGAGCGATTCGACGCCGGCGGCCGCGCACGCCTTTGCGACATTGGCCGCGCCGTCCTTATGCACTTCGAACATATGATCGAACGCGCCGGCGAGATTGATGACGGCATGCGCGCCCGTCACCGCGCGCGCCACGCTCTCCGCCCTGGTCACGTCGGCGGTGACGAATTGCACCTGGCCCAGATTGCCCTGGGGCTTCAGATAAAAGGCGCGGCGCGGATCGCGCTCCGCAAAACGGACGCGCGCGCCCGCCGCGAGCAGCCGCTGCGCCACATAGCGGCCGATAAAGCCGCTTCCGCCGAACATCACCACCAGCCGGTCCATCGCACCATTCCCGATCAAAAAAACGTGCCCGCGCCATGCCAAGCTGCGATGATGATGACAAGCGCCGTTGACAAGCACGCACGCTCTCCCCTATCGGCGCCAGCCTACCCCGTGCCCAGATGGCGGAATTGGTAGACGCACCAGCTTCAGGTGCTGGCGCTCGCAAGGGCGTGGAGGTTCGAGTCCTCTTCTGGGCACCATTTTTCCTGCTCGCTGATGATTGCGAGCAGTCGAGAACCTCAAAAGAAACGCACGCGCGGTATTCATCCAATTTTGGATCAGTTCTCATGTTGCCCGTGGCCTTGAGACTGCTATTCCTTTTCGCGAATTCTCGGGAGATGAGGGCGTGGCCGTGTCTGGCACTGATTTGGGATTTGAAGCAGAGCTTTTTAAAGCGGCGGATAAGCTGCGCGGCAACCTGGAGCCGTCGGAATATAAGCATGTCGCTCTAGGCTTGATTTTCCTCAAATATGTATCGGACGCCTTCGATATCCAACACGCAAAACTGGAACAGGAGGAGTTTGCAGACCCAGAGGATCCCGAAGAATATCTGGCGGAACGCGTTTTCTGGGTGCCCCCGATCGCGCGTTGGGCCAATCTGAAGACGAACGCCCGGGCCCGAGATATCCTGATCGTTGACCCGGTGACGGGCACCGAGCGTAAGGTTGATATCGGAGGTTTGATCGATGCTGCGATGGAGTCGATCGAGAAAGCCAACGAAGCCACGCTGAAGGGCGTATTACCCAAAGATTATGGCCGGCCAACGCTCGACAAGGTGATGATCGCCGATTTGGTTATGCTGTTTTCTAACATCGACATGCGCGGGCAGGATGGCAAACCGACTGACCTACTAGGCCGTGCATACGAATATTTCCTGTCTGGTTTCGCGGGGGCGGAAGGACGGCGCGGCGGAGAGTTTTTTACACCGCGCTCGGTAGTCCGGGTGATCGTAGAGATGCTGGAGCCCTATAAGGGGCGCGTATACGATCCGTGTTGCGGGTCGGGTGGTATGTTCATCCAGTCCGAGCAATTCATCGAAGATCATGCAGATCAGAAGGATATCGAGAAAGCCAAGCGACAGATAAGCATCTACGGACAGGAGCGGAACAACACGACCTGGAAACTGGCCAAGATGAACTTGGCCGTGCGCGGGATCGATGCGGATATTCAGTGGAACAATGAGGGCAGCTTCCTCCGCGATGCCTTTCCCACAATGAAGTTCGATTTCAGCATGGCCAATCCGCCGTTCAACGTGTCGGACTGGTGGCGCGAAAGCCTCGCCGAAGATGCGCGGTGGCAGCATTTTGGCACCCCGCCGCACGGCAATGCAAATTTCGCCTGGCTGTCGCATATCTATCATCACCTGGCCCCGCGCGGTACCGCCGGCGTAGTGCTGGCAAACGGATCGATGAGCAGCCAATCTGGCGGCGAAGGCGATATCCGGCGACAGATGGTGGAGAAGGACGCGGTCGATTGCATGATCGCGCTGCCCGGGCAGCTCTTCTACTCGACTCAGATTCCCGCTTGCTTGTGGTTTCTGGCACGCGACAAGAGCGCTAACGGTCATCGCAACCGAATAGGGGAGACGCTGTTCATCGACGCCCGCAAAATGGGGTATATGGTGGACCGCACCCGACGTGACTTTAGTGACGCCGATGTCGCGAAGATCACGGGGGCCTATCATCGTTGGCGCGCCAAGCCGGAGAATCTGGTGGCGCTAGGGCTGGAGCCGTACGTTGACGTTCCGGGCTTCTGCCGCAGCGCGGAGAGGGCGGTAATCGCCAAGGAAGATTATATTCTGACACCGGGCAACTATGTCGGCAGCGAAGCGGTGGAGAGTGACGGCATTTCGTTTAAAGAGCGTTTCTCGGAATTGCGTTCGAAGCTGGAGGCGCAGTTCGCATCCGGCCGATCGCTGGAAAAGCGAATCGAGGATGTGATTTTCAAGGCCGCGAGTGAATGACGACTCTCGGCGAACGCGTAGGCGGTGACAAGCGAGTGATCGGTGGGCCGTTTGGATCCAATCTTACCCAAGCAGATTACACAAGTGAGGGGATTCCTGTCATTCGTGGTAGCAATATGGAGTACGCGGGCCGTTGGATTGGCGGAAAATTCGCCTTTGTCTCCCCTCAAAAAGCCAAGACATCTCTAAGTACAAACATGGCTGGCGTAGGCAACATTATTGTTACGCAAAGAGGAACTCTAGGACAAGTATCTATAATTCCAGAAGATACGGGTTATAGTAAGTTCATTATTTCGCAAAGCCAGATGGCAATTTCAGTTGACCCGCGAATCGCTGATCGAGATTTTGTGTATTATTATCTGAAATCCCCATTTTTTGCGGAGTATCTTCAGAAAGTTACTATTCAAGTCGGAGTGCCCCATATTAATCTCGGGATCCTTCGTCGGACGCCAATAGATTGGCCGGAACTGGAGGCGCAAGCGGAGATAGCGAGCGCTATCAGTCGGTTTGATGACAAGATCGAACTCAACCGGCGGATTAGTGAGGCACTTGACGGGATGGCGCAGGCAATTTTCCAGGACTGGTTCGTCGATTTCGGCCCCGTCCGCCGCAAGGCCGAGGGCGTTAGCGATCCCTTCGCTATCCTTGGCGGCCTGATTCTCGATTCAGCCCTTGCCATTGATATCGCAGCTCGCTTCCCAAATGCGCTGGGCGATGACGGCCTTCCCAGAGGGTGGCCATTGGGCACGTTGGATAATATGTTGAACCTAGCATACGGGAAGTCTCTGCCCAAGGCAGCACGAACGGGAGGTAAGGTTCCGGTATACGGCTCCGGCGGAATAGGCGGCTCTCATGACACTGCGCTGGTCAAAGGACCGGGTATTGTTGTTGGAAGAAAGGGTACGGTAGGCAGCCTGTTTTGGGAACCAGACGATTTTTTCGCAATAGACACCGTCTTTTATGTCGAACCGAAGGAAGATTATCCACTCAACTTCTTGTGGCAGCTCCTGGGAACGCTAGGCTTAGAAACCATGAATACCGATGCCGCCGTTCCAGGACTGAACCGGAATAACGCTTATCGCCTTGGCGTGGTCAGGCCCCCGCAGCCTGTGCTTGCAGCTTTTGACGATCTGGTGGGACTGCTACGTCAGCGCCTCGACGCAGCCAACTCGGAAAACCGCACCCTCGCCGAAACTCGCGACTACCTCCTACCTCGTTTGATATCCGGTGAGGTACGCGTGGCGCATGCCGACCGGTCAGTGTGCTGATGGAATATTTCAGGAAGCGCTTCGAGAATTATCTCGATACAGATTATCCCGTGAATATAGCGGGGCAGGTATTTCCGACCGCCAGCGTGTTTAAGACAATGGCCGCACATGACTATGAAGCCCACTTCGTCGACTGGATAGGGGAGCGAAAGGTAGAGGCTAAGGAGCGCGCATACGAATTTTTAACTAAGTATGGCTCTTTGAAGCGTTTCAACGCCATGTTCGACCGTTTTCGAAGTCGGCAAATACTGCCTTTCGTTGGTGCTGGAATGTCCTATGCCAGCGGATACCCTTTATGGGGACCATTTCTTTTGGATCTACTAGAAGATTTTCCGGATAAAATGGCTGAAGTGAAGTCAGATCTTGATTATGGAAAATATGAAGAGGCGGCGCAAAAAATACTCGACACCCTTGGCTCAGATGCTCTTTCTGAGCAAATCCACAATACCATGGGTCGCTTCATAAAGAAAGTAAATGGTCCAGTTTGCTGCCTACCAGAGCTTTTTAATGCGGAGGTCATAACCACAAATTTCGACTATGTCTTAGACCACGTATACGATGAGGCAAATTCTAATTTCTCCGAGAAATTCAGAGGCAGTCAGTTAAGACAGGCAGTACAACGGCTAGGGGACGTCCCCCATTCCCTTTTACGCCTTCATGGTGAAGCCGACACTCATGAGGATCGCGTTCTAACGCGCTCAGAGTATGATGCAGCTTATCAAGATTCGGCGGCATTTGAGTCCACGCTTGGTCGCTTGCTTGGTATTCGCAGCGTGCTCTTTCTCGGTTGTAGCTTAGTCACCGATAGAGTTTTTGAAGCATTCCGTTCTATAAAAATCACTTCGGGTGATCACCCTACTAGACATTACGCTTTTTTACCGTTTCCGGGAGATAAGGCGAGAGGCATGAGGCTTACACAGCTTTCTAGTGCGTCCATATATCCAATCTATTATCCGCCCGGTCAGCATGACAAATCCATCGAAGACCTCTTAATCACCATGGTCGAGGGCGGTTTCTAATGGCCTTCGTGCGGGAAGATCATGTGGAGCTTGTGAGCATCGAGACGCTCAAGTCGCTCGGCTGGCTATATCTCCACGGGCAGGATATCGCTCCCGATGGCGTGGCGCCCCAGCGCCCAAGCTATTCTGATGCCGTACTGATCCCCCGATTGGAGCGGTGGGTCGCACAGATCAACCCTTCGCTGCCGGCCGATGCGATCGAATCGGCGTTGCGCAAACTCCTGACGAGTGAAACGCCGAATCTGATCGAGGAAAATCGGCGGATTCACCGCTACTTGATCCAAGGAATCGACGTCGACTATCGCTTACTCGACGGGCGGGTCGCGGGCGGCAAGGTCTGGCTGATCGACTTCGACCATGTCGACGCCAACGATTGGCTCGTGGTCAATCAGTTCACACTGATTGAGGGACGATCCAACCGACGGCCCGATCTGGTGCTATTCGTAAATGGCTTGCCGCTGGCGGTCCTGGAGCTGAAAAGTCCGGAAATAGAAAATGCGACGCTTTCGGCGGCTTTCCGGCAGATCGAGACCTACAAGGATCAAGTCCCATCGCTATTTCGTACTAATGCCGTGCTGGTCACATCGGACGGGATCAAGGCGCGGATGGGGTCGCTGACCGCAGACGAGGAGCGATTCATGCCGTGGCGCACGGTGAATGGCGACGACTATGCCCCCCCCGGTACGCCCGAACTCGACACGCTGCTGCGCGGCGTGTTCGCCCCCCGGAATTTTCTTCGCCTGATCCGAGATTTCACCGTCTTTGGCGACAAGGGCGATGGGCCGTTCAAGATCGTCGCGGGCTACCACCAGTTCCATGGCGCGCAAAAGGCGCTGCGCGAAGCCATCTACTCAAGCCGTCCGGATGGTGACCGCAAGATCGGCGTGATCTGGCACACGCAAGGGTCGGGTAAGAGCTTCCTTATGGCGTTCTTTGCTGGGCTGGCTGTTACGTCGGCGGAACTGGAAAACCCGACGATCGTCGTTCTGACCGACCGCAACGACTTAGACGATCAGTTGTTTGGGACCTTCAGCCTGTGCAATGATCTGATCCGTCAGAGGCCGCAGCAAGCGGAAAGCCGTGACGACCTGAAGCGATTATTGGATCGTTCCGCAGGTGGCGTGATTTTTACGACAGTGCAGAAATTCTCACCCGTCGGGAGCGAAGAAACCTTCCCGCAACTTACCGATCGCCGCAATGTGATCGTGGTCGCCGACGAAGCACATCGCAGCCAGTATGGCCTCGCCGCCAAGTTCGACACGAATACTGGCGTGAAACGCTATGGCTATGCCCATTATATCCGGCAAGCCTTGCCCAATGCGTCTTTCATCGGCTTCACAGGGACTCCCATTGAAGGCAGCGACAAGAACACTCCTGCTATCTTCGGCAATTATATCGATATTTACGACATTTCGCGCGCGGTGGAGGACGGGGCGACTGTCCCAATCTATTATGAGAGTCGCCTGGCGCGCATTGAGCTAAACGAAGACGAGAAGCCTCTGATCGACGCGGAGATTGAGGCGCTGGTCGAAGACGATACGCTGACCGAAGCCGAGAAGTTTAAGGCGAAATGGTCGAATGTCGAGGCGCTGGTCGGGTCGCACAAGCGGCTGAAGCAGATTGCGCTTGATCTGGTTACACACCTTGAAGCCCGGCTGGAGGCACTGGAAGGCAAGGCGATGGCGGTCTGCATGAGCAGGCGCATTTGTGTTGGACTCTACAAGGAAATCGTCGCACTGCGGCCAACTTGGCATTCGACGGATGACGAGAAGGGTACGGTCAAGATCGTGATGACCGGTGCCGCGTCGGACCCCAAGGACTGGCAGCAGCATATCGGTAGCAAGCGGCGCAGGGACACGCTGGCCGCGCGGGCGCGGAACGTCGACGACCCCCTGAAGCTGGTGATTGTGCGAGACATGTGGCTGACCGGGTTCGATGCGCCGTGCATGAACACGATGTATGTCGACAAGCCGATGCGGGGGCATGGACTTATGCAGGCCATTGCACGCGTGAACCGCGTGTTTAGCGACAAACCCGGTGGTCTGATCGTCGACTATATAGGGATCGCGCAGAACCTCCGATCCGCGCTGGCGGATTACAGTCCCGGCGATCAGCAAAAGGTTGGAATCAAGGAAGAGGATGCTGTCGCCGCGCTGATGGAATGGCATGACCGCGTGGCAGGGCTGTTCCACGGCTTTGAGTATCGCGCTGCCCTGCAAGGTACACCGCAGCAAAAGCTGGCGACACTGGCAGGAGGACTTAATCTAGTCCTTCGCTGGCAGGAAGAGGAGGCGCGGAAGGCCAAGGACCCGGAGGACGCCAAGCGGGCACACCGGGCCTATGGCGCAATGGTATTGAGTCTGTCCAAAGCATTCGCGCTTGCTGCCGCCAGCACCTTCGCTAGCGAGGTTCGCGACGAAGTCGGTTTCTTTGAGGCAATCAGGGCAGCACTGGTCAAATCAGACGAGCGCGACAAGATTTCGACAAACGATCGAACGTTCGCGATCAGGCAGCTGATTGATCGTGCCGTCGTTGACGCGGAGATTGTCGATGTCCTGAAAGCTGCAGGAATTCAGTCGCCCGACATATCCATTCTGTCGGATGAATTCCTCACCGAAATGGCGCAGTTCAAGCAAAAGAACCTGGCACTGGAAGCGCTCAAGAAGCTGTTGACCGGCGAGATAGCGAGCCGCGCAAAGAGCAATCATGTCGAGGCGCGCGCATTCTCCCGGCGGCTGGAGGAAGCAGTCGCCCGCTATCACGCGAACATGATTTCCGCGTTGGAGATGATCCAAGAGCTGATCACGCTCGCGAAAGAAATTCGCGCGTCGGGCAATCGGGGCGACGAACTGGGGATGTCAGCTGAAGAACTGGCATTCTATGATGCGCTCGCCGACAACGAGAACGCGGTTGAAGCGATGGGCAACGACCGCTTGAAGATAATCGCCCATGAGCTGGTAATACAACTTCAGGGGAATGTAACGGTCGACTGGCATAAAAGAGAGAGCGCTCGCGCTCGAATGCGCATTCTCGTGAAGCGCATCTTAAAGCGTTACGGGTATCCACCTGACCTTGCCGATGACGCCGTTCAAACAGTACTCCAGCAAGCAGAGCTTTTATTACGTGATTGCGCTTCAAATTAGAGAATTCAGAGACTTGATAAACCAACCTACTGGCGGACATACCGCCCAAATGGGAAATCGATCTCATGGCAATTAGAAGCGCAATCTGGACAGTCGGAAACCAACCTCAATATTTATCGGAAGTCAGACTCCAATCGGAACGCCAACTCGAAAATATGATTGTGGCTGCGCCGCGTATCCTTTCTGATGAGTGGATGCTGATCGGGAGACAGGAGCGCACCGGAAATGGTGGTGTAGTCGATCTATTAGCCATCGCACCCGATGGCGCTCTCGTGCTTATCGAACTGAAACGCGATCGCACGCCGCGGGACGTCGTCGCCCAAGCGTTGGATTATGCCTGTTGGGTGGAGGGACTTGAGGCCGATGACATTGCGGCAATCTACGGCCGGTTCGCGCCTGGAAAGAGTCTGGCAGGTGATTTTCAGGCATATTTCAGCCAACCCCTCGACGAAGAAACCTTGAATGAAGAGCATGAAATCGTCATCGTCGCCGCATATTTGGACGAGAGTAGCGAACGGATTGTCGAGTATCTGAGTGAGCGCGGGATCGCCATCAATGTCCTATGTTTTCAGGTCTTTGAACATGGAGATCAGCAGCTATTGAGCCGGGCATGGCTCCTCGATCCGGTCGAAACGCAGGTCAATGCGGCAGTACAAAAAACGGGTGGAACGAGAGAGCGCGAGCCTTGGAATGGCCAATTTTATGCCTGTTTCGGGCACGGCCATACGCGCAATTGGACCGAGGCTCGGAAATACGGATTCGTTAGTGCCGGCGGCGGCACTTGGTACAGCAACACACTCAAATTGCTCAACATTGGAGACCATGTTTGGGTGAAGGCGCCAGGCTATGGATTTGTGGGCATCGGCGAAGTTATTGGGCCGCGCGAGCCTATAACCACCTTTTCACTGCAGACAGACACCGGAGAACAGCCCGCCTCTACCCTTCTCACGGGTGCGACTTACCACCGCGAATTTATCGATGATCCGGAACGGATGGAATATTTTGTGCCCGTTCGCTGGATCCACAGCGTGCCGCTGGAAGAGGCGATCAACGAAATCGGCATGTTCGGCAATCAGAACACCGTCTGCAAGCCGACCACGCCGAAATGGCGCGGTACAGTTGAGCGATTGAAAGAGCGCTGGACGTTGCCCTGATTGAACGGTCAAGATCATTGGTGATGAGACGATGAAGGCGGTCGGGATATAATGACAGAAGAAGTTCATGCGCCCGGACCAAGCATTGTCGATCGGATCGCACAGATCGAGTTCCGGCTTCACGAAATTGCGCAAGCCAAGCGCCAGCTTAGCAAGGAAATGGGGGAGCTGGACAGCGAGGCGGCTCAGCTGAAGAAGGAGCAGGACGTACTGGAAACAGCACGACTCGAGCTTCGCAATGGCGTGACAATCGCGGATCATGCCCTGGTCCGTTGGATGGAGCGGCATCACGGCATGGACCTGGAAATATATCGCCGGGAAATCGCCAGCGCCGCATTGCGCGACGCGATCGCGGTGGGTGCACGTGGCCTCAAGACAGCTCAAGGAACGTTCAAGATCCAGGACGGCGTTGTCGTCACCTTCTTCACAGGCAAGGAAGAGCGGCCCTGACGGCAGAGCGGCGATTTCGATGGCCTATGGTCTGCCAATGACGGCTCCCACTCAACGGTGCGTTGATCCGCGGAGCGAGTAGGATTGAATCCCATCGGCGATAGGAGTCGATATATGCGTTCTATCCAGCAGTTGAGCATCACCCTGCCGAACGAGATGGCGGCGCAGATCAAGGCCAACGTGGCGTCGAGGCAATATGCCAGCGAGAGCGAGGTCATCCGCGAAGGACTTCGCGCTCTTCAGGCGCGGGACAAGGCAATGGACGCCTGGCTGAACGGTGAGGTCGTACCTGCTTATGACAGGCTGAAGGCCGATCCTTCGCGTGCCCGATCGATCGACGATGTGCGGACGTCGCTCGCTGCTGAGGGAAATGACGGCAAGCGCTCGCGCTGACCATGCCTTACGCGATCGCCTTCGCACCCGAGGCAGGAGCAGCTTCTTGCCTTACATCGCTACATCGCCCGGGAAGCGTCGTCCGAAATAGCCCAACGCTATGCGGCTGCGATCGTCGACCGGTGCGAGAGGCTTTCGGAAGTTCCGCACCGGGGGACGCCGCGAGACGATCTGCGCCCCGGACTACGGACGGTGACCTTTCGGCGCCGGATCACCATCGCCTACGCCGTAGAGGATGATCAGGTGTGGATCCTCGGCATCTTTTTGTGGCGGGCAGGATTTCGAGGCTATTCTGAGCGAATCGGAATAGGCGGATCAGCCTTCTGCGCTCGATCATCCTTGCATTCCTGGATCAACGCTCCAGCTTTGCAAGGTTGGGTTCTACCCGATCGCACCGCTTAAAACGTCCGGCATAAGTGCCAGTTGATCAGGCGTATCGACATCCATTGCCAGGCCTGGGCGGTAGACGCGTTCGATTGTCATCTCCGCAATGGCGGCGGCGTCGATATGCGACGCGAAGCTGTCGGGCCCATAGCGAAACGGTATCAGATCGACCCGCCGCAGCATCAACGCATTGGTGCCGCGCGCCAGCGCATCGGATGCGATCGCAATATCGGCGCGTTCCACCGCATTTATCATCGCCTCGACATCATCCACCCCAAGCCCCGGCAAGTCCGTGCTCAGCACCAGCACCGCCTGGCCCGCCGGCACTTCCCCCGCTCCCTGCGTCAGTGCCGCGTTGAGATCGTTGCCGGCCTCCACCACCGCCCGCGCCCCGACCGCCTCCGCCAGATCGCGTACCTCCGCCGAGCGGCTGACCACGATGCATCGCGCCGGGCCCACCGCCTGGCATGCCACGCCGAACACATGATCGAAGAAGCGCCGGTTGAGCGCGGTGCGTTCGGCGGGGCCGAGCACGGTGGCGAGGCGGGTCTTGCCCTCTTCGAAGGGGCGCACGGGGATCAGGATATAGGGCTTCACCTGTGCCCGCCGGCGGACAGGGTGCGCGCGAAGGCGAGGGTTTCGGCGGCCAAACGGCGCTGGTCGTCGGGATTGCGCATCAGCGTGTCGGTCACCAGCATCGCCGGGGTGGCGCCTTCCGCGTCGGCGCGGTCGATCACCAGTCCGTCGAGCAGCCCGTCATATTGCGCGACGACCGCGTCGGGCGTGGTGGCCAGGCCCAGCTCCGCCATGATCTTGGCGGCGGGGCCCTTTACCGCCTGTCCGCCGATAAAGGGCGAGACCGCGACCACCGGCACCCTTGCCGCCGCGATGCTGGCGCGCAGGCCGGGCAGCGACAGGATCGGCGCGATGCTGAGGATCGGGTTGGACGGGCAGATGATGATCGCCTCCAGCGCCGGATCGGCGAGCGCGGCGGACAGGCCGGGCGAGGGCGTCGCGCTGTCCGCGCCGTCGAAGCGGATCGTGTGGAAGCGCGGGCGGCATTGCAGGCGGACAAAATAGTCCTGGAAGGGCAGATCGCCCTGATCGGTCGAGACGATCGAGCGCACCGGCGCGTCGCTCATCGGCACGATCGTGTGGGTAATGCCGAGCGCCCGGGTCAGCATCGCGGTGACGTCGGACAGGCTGTGTTCGGCGGCCAGCAGTTCGCGGCGGCGGATATGGGTGGCGAGGTCGCGATCGCCCAGCTTGAACCATGTCTCCCCGCCCAGCCTGGCCATCGCGTCCATGAACGCCCAGCTCTCGCCCTTTATGCCCCAGCCCTGGACGGGATCGTTGATGCCCGCCAGCGTATAGGCGACGGTATCGATATCGGGGCAGATCGGCAGGCCGAGATGCTCGAAATCGTCGCCGGTGTTGACGGCGATCACCAGTCGTTCGGGCGGGAGGATGGCGGCGAGGCCGTTGGCGAGCTTTGCGCCGCCGACGCCCCCGGCAAGTGCGAGGATCATGGGAACAGGTCCAGATGGGCGGGGCGGATCAGCTCGGCGGCGCTGCCGTCGCGCCGGGGGCTGGTGGCGCCGGGGACGAGGCCGCGGATCAGCACGACCGGGCGCCCCTCATTGCCCTGGCCCATGGCGAGCGAAGCGGCGGCGGCGATCTCGTCGGCCAGGCCGAGTTCGCTGGTCTCCAGCTTACGGCCATGGAGATCGGGCGCGCCGCGCAAATCGAGCAGGCCGGCGATGCCGGCGACGCCGATCGCGGTGCCGGTGGTGCCCATGCGCCAGGCGCGGCCGAGGCTGTCGATGATCAGGATCGCGACATCGACGCCGGTCCGCGCACGCAGCGCGGCACGCAGCGCGCGGCAGGTGGCGTCGGGATCGAGGGGGAGCAGCAAAGCGGTCTCACCCGCGCCCTGATCGACATTGGACTGATCGATCCCGGCATTGGCGAGGACGAGGCCGAGCCGGTTGCGCACGATCAGCACACCGGGGCGCACGCGCATCACCGCTTCGGTTTCCGACAGGATCAGTTCGACGAGGCGGGGATCCTTGGCACAGCGCGGCGCGAGCTCGAGCGCGGCGGGCGACGGGGTGACATCGGCCAGGCGGACGATGCGCCCCTCGGCCTTCGACACGATCTTTTGCGCGAGCACGAGGATGTCGCCGTCGCGCAGCACCTGTCCCGACGCGTCGAGCGCGGCCAGCATCGCGCCGGCCAGATCGTCGCCGGGCGCGATCATGGGCATGCCGCCAAGGGCGGTCAGGGTCAGGGCGACCGACTCGCCAATGGGGGAATTTGCGGCCATGGGCCCCTTTATGAAGCGATGGCCGCGACGGTTGATCGGGTTTCCGATCGAGGTCAAGCGCCGTCGCCCGCGCTGATTCTGCGGCAAAGGCGCGATGGGCGTGGCGGATCGGGCGAGACGCGGATTCGCGGCGCAAAAACGGCGGAATCCCGCCTTCGTTGCCAAAACGCCGGATTGGCCCTATATAGGGCGCGCTAACGTCGCCTGCGACGAATTTGATGCCACCGGCTGATCCTTCCTCTCCACGCTACTTGCTCCACCGGCTTTGCGCCCGTGGGAAACCTGTTTTCGTGAAAGGAAGTCATCATGCCGATCGGCACCGTCAAATTCTTCAATACCGACAAGGGCTATGGCTTCATTGCCAATGAGGACGGCTCGGGCGACAGCTTCGTGCACATCACCGCGGTCGAGCGCGCCGGCATGGCGACGCTCAACAAGGATCAGCGCGTGAGCTACGAGCTGGAAACCGACCGCCGCGGCAAGACCTCGGCAGTCAACCTGCAGTCGGCCTGACCGACCGGCGGGGAAACCCGCCAACCCCGGCATGGGCGCGATCGGATCATTCGATCCGGTCGGCCCGGCCGGCACATTTCATGGGGCGCACAGTATCGCGCCCAAGGACATCATGCACATTCAAACACAGCGTAATTTACCCGATTTCTTCAATTCCAAGACCAGATCGCGCCGCAACCGGCGCCTGACCGTCCGATATGCGGCGGAAATTCCGGCTTCGGCCATTTTATCGCAGCCCGAGCTGCGCAGGATCGTCGCAGAGATGATCGACTGATCCCAAGTCGGCGGCGCCTTGTCCGCCGACCCACTCAACCCGGAGTGAGCCATGTCCGCCACCGTCGATTTCTACCTTCAGCGCGCCGCCGAATGCGCACGCGACGCCGAAGCCACCAAGCTCGACAATGTCCGCGATCGCTGTCGGCGATCCGAAGCGGCGTGGCGCGAGATGGCCAACAGGCTGCTCCACACCGATTCGCTGCGCGCAAGCCGCGAAGCGGATCGGCTGGCCGACGCTTGATTGCGGGCGTCCGCCCGGGCCGAAGGGCTCGGGCGTGACGTGTTGGCCGCGAGAGCTGGCGGCTGGATCGACCATCCTTTGTCATTCCCGCGTGCGCGCACTGGTGTCCGGGATTCGGTTGGACCGTGCTGGGAGGAGGCATTTCCTGCTTATTTCACCTCCACCGTCGTCATTGCGAGGAGCGTAGCGACGAAGCAATCCAGCGGTTGAAGCATCCCTGGATTGCTTCGCTTCGCTCGCAATGACGATGGAGAGTTCGACGGAGCCAAATCATGTCTCGACAACGAGAAGAGCGGCTCATCATACGGAATTGCTGCACCGCACCGGATGCCCAGAATAAAATCCCGGACACCAGTGCGCGTTCGCGGGAATGACAGTTTGGGTGCCTCCATCCCGATGGATGCCCCCCTAATCCCCCGCAAAGCTGAACGGTGAGACCCCGCGTTCGCGTTCGTTGATCAGCAGGGTCCGCCCGGCCGGCGGGTGTGCGCGTTGCGGGCAGTCTGGGCGGGTGCAGCGGCGGCAGCCGAGGCCGATCGGCGTTGCCGGACCGGCGCGCAGATCGATGCCCGTCGCGGCCGCGAGCGGCGTGGCGAGCGCTGCGTCGAGCCCCAGCCCGATCGCGAATTCGGCGGCGACCGCGCCATATCGGCGGCCCTGCGGCTGGACGGTGCGCGCGATCGTGAACCAGCGGCTGCCATCCTCCAGCGCGACGAGATGGCGGACCAGCCGGCCCGGCCGGTCGAACGCATTGTGCAGCCGCCATAGCGGGCAGCGCACCGGGCTTTCGGCCAGGGCCGCGCCGCTGGCGCCCGCATAGAGTTTCGACGCCTGCCCCGCCCGGTCGATCCGGATCATGAAGAAAGGCAGGCCGCGCGCGCCGACGCGCTGCAATGTGGTCAGCCGGTGCGACACCTGTTCGAAACCGGCGCCGAAACGGCGCTGGAGCAGTTCGACATCGTAACCCGTCGCCTCGCAGGCGCGCAGGAAACGCGCATAGGGCATCATGATCGCCGCGGCGAAATAGCCGAGCAGATGCCGGCGATAGAGCCGTTCGCTCGCGCGTTCGGCGAATCCGGCGCCACGCACCAGCGCATCGACCTCCGCCCGCGCCTCGATCTGCGCGAGCTGGAACGAGACGGCAAAGGTGCGCGACGCGGTGTCGAGCGTTTCGGAGAGCTGCAGCTGGCGGGCATGCAGGTCGAGCCGGCGCAAAATGTCGGGCATCACGTCGACGGGCAGGATGCGGATCGCGAGCTGATGCTTGGCGCGCAGCCGCTCGGCGATCGCGCCGTAAAGATCGCCCGCGCCCAGCCGCAATTCGTCGGCCAGCGTTTCCGCCTGCGCATCGAGATCGGGGAAATGATTGCGCCAGCGCTCGATCTCGCGCCGCACTTCGGGAATGCCGTCATCCTCCGGAGCGGGTGCCGCGCCCGCGCGCAACGCGTCGAAGGCGCGCGCGAATGCCTCCGCCCCGCCCGGCGCGCCGGCCAGCCAGTCGGCCAGTTCGGTGCGATCGATCTCCAGATCGGCGAACATCGGATCGGCGAGGCGGCGGCGGATCGCCTCCGCCCCCCCGCCCGGTTCGCCCGCGGCCAGCGCGCGCGGATCGAAATCGAACCGCTCGGCCAGGCGCAGCATCAGCGCCGCGGTCAATGGCCGCTGGTTGCGTTCGACCAGGTTGAGATAGCTGGGCGAGATCGCCAGCGCGTCGGCCATCGCCGCCTGGGTCATCCCCTGGGCGCGGCGCACGCGCTTCACCGCGTGCCCGGCAAACAATTTGGTCTCGGCCATGGCGCGATCTTGTAATTTTATTTACAGAATGACAAGCCTTGAGCGACACTAGGCGACATTCGCACACGAAACTTTACAATCTTGAGTCGCTCCCGGTCCGCGCCTGCGCCATCAAATGGTCAATCGAATGAAAGGCCGTTCCATGTCGTACCAGGATCATATCACGCAGACCGACCAGCTCATCCGCTCCAAGAGCGGCACATGGGACGGGATCAGCGCCGAAGCGGTCGCGCGCATGCGCCTGCAGAACCGGTTCCAGACCGGGCTCGACATTGCGCGCTACACCGCGAAGATCATGCGTGCCGACATGGCCGCCTATGACGCCGATCCGGCCAATTACACCCAGTCGCTGGGCTGCTGGCACGGCTTTATCGGCCAGCAGAAGATGATCTCGATCAAGAAGCATTTCGGCACCACCAAGGGCAAATATCTTTACCTGTCCGGCTGGATGGTTGCCGCGCTGCGTTCCGAATTCGGGCCGCTGCCCGATCAGTCGATGCATGAGAAGACCAGCGTGCCCGCGCTGATCGAGGAACTCTACACCTTCCTGCGCCAGGCCGATGCGCGCGAGCTGGGCGGCCTGTTCCGTGAGGTCGACGCGGCGCGCGACGCCGGCGATGCCGCCCGCGAAAAGGACGCGCTCGCCAAGATCGAAGGCTTCCAGACGCATGTCGTGCCGATCATCGCCGATATCGATGCCGGTTTCGGCAATGCCGAGGCGACCTATCTGCTCGCGAAGAAGATGATCGAAGCCGGCGCCTGCGCGCTGCAGATCGAGAATCAGGTGTCTGACGAAAAGCAGTGCGGCCATCAGGACGGCAAGGTCACCGTGCCGCACGAGGACTTCCTCGCGAAGGTCCGCGCCTGCCGCTACGCGTTCCTCGAGCTGGGCGTCGAGGACGGCATCATCGTCACGCGCACCGACTCGCTCGGCGCCGGCCTGACCAAGCAGATCGCGGTGAGCAAGGAGCCGGGCGATATCGGCGACCTGTACAACTCCTTCCTCGATTGCGAGGAGATCGATCCGGCGACCGCGCGCAACGGCGACGTGATCCTCAACCGCGACGGCAAGCTGCTGCGTCCCAAGCGGCTGCCCAGCAACCTGTTCCAGTTCCGCGCCGGCACCGGCGAGGATCGCTGCGTGCTCGATTGCATCACCTCGCTCCAGAACGGTGCCGACCTGTTGTGGATCGAGACCGAGAAGCCGCATATCGAGCAGATCGCGGGCATGGTCGACCGCATCCGCGAGGCCGTTCCCAACGCCAAGCTGGTCTATAACAATTCGCCGTCGTTCAACTGGACGCTCAATTTCCGCCAGCAGGTGTTCGACGCCTGGACCCAGGCGGGCAAGGATGTGTCGGATTACGACCGTGCGAACCTGATGAGCGCCAGCTATGACGAGAGCGAACTGGCGGCCGAAGCCGATGAGCGCATCCGCACCTTCCAGCGCGATTCCGCCAAGCGTGCCGGCATCTTCCATCACCTGATCACGCTGCCGACCTATCACACCGCGGCGCTCAGCACCGACAATCTCGCCAAGGAGTATTTCGGCGAGCAGGGCATGCTCGGCTACGTCGCCGGCGTGCAGCGCAAGGAGATCCGTCAGGGCATCGCCTGCGTGAAGCACCAGAACATGTCGGGCTCCGACATCGGCGACGACCATAAGGAATATTTCGCCGGTGAAGCCGCGCTGAAAGCCGGCGGAAAAGATAACACGATGAACCAGTTCAGCGAGGCAGCTTAAGCCGCACGCTGCGATAAAGATCCTCCCTGAAGGGGAGGGGGACCGCCGATCGAAGATCGGTGGTGGAGGGGTCCGGAATACCGGCCTTTTGAAAGTTTCCTGGGGAGGAAAGCACGCCCGTCGGTGGAGAAATCCACCGGCGGGCGCTGTCCTTTCCGGGTTAGTTCTTGTTTGCCGTGATTTAGCTTCGCTGGCCTACGGCTCCGAGCCGCCGGATGATTCCATCCGACTTGAAATCACTATTTCGAACCCCAGGCGTACCAGCAGAACGCCAGCAGCGGGGCGATCAGCGCCAGGCCGATCAGCAGGTTGCGGCCCAGGCTGACGCCGAAACGCTTGGGATGCTCGCGCTTCACGCGTTCGACGATCGCCTTGAACGCCGGATCGCCGGCGAGATGGCCGACCTCGATGATCGGGCCGTTGGCGAGGAAGTCGAGCAGCGTCTCGGTCTCCGCCTCGTCGAGCTGCGGGTAACGGCGCAGCAGCGTCGCGATATGGTCGCGATGATCGCGGTCGTCCGCGGGGACATGGTCGATGATCTGGATATTGGTCATGTTAGGTCTCTTCGATTGCGCAGATGCGCGGCGGCGGCCCACGCCCTGACGGCGCGGCGATCGCCGGTTTTGGATTTGGGTCTGGAGGATTCAGGCTATGCTCGAACCAGTCCCCCTCCCGTTTACGGGAGGGGTTAGGGGTGGGCCTGCGGTACACACAGCGCGCGCTTCGACATTCCCACCCCCAGCCCCTCCCGTAAACGGGAGGGGAGGATTCGACTTAACCGGATACGACTCCAGGCCCGCGGTTCAGCGGTGCGGAACACGAGCCTCTCGCTGGATCCCCGCCTGCGCGGGGATGACATGGCGGGATTCAGCCGGTCCGAATCAAACTACAGGGGGTGCGCGGGCGCGATGGGCGCCGGAAACCGTGCTTGGGGGCGCATCGGATTCGATCGCGGCATAGGTCTGGACCAGTGTCGCGGCCGGTGTCGTGACGATCGGCGCGCTGCCGGCAAGCGGCGGATCGCCGCTGCCCTGGCCGGGCTTGTCGGGCGCCTGAAAACGCCCGGCCTTGACGACATCCGCGGTGCGACCCTGGGCGATGATCGCCTGGATCGGCCGCGCCTCGATCGACAGCGGCCGGTTCGGCGAATCGGGTGCTTCAAGGCGTGGACCCGCCGCCACCAGGTGTCCGGCAAGCAGCAGCAGCGCCAGCCACGACATCAGGCGCCGGGCAAGGCGCGGCCTTTCAGGCTGGATGTCGGCGGCGGAATGCATGGTGCTATCTAGCGGCTATTGGGTGAATTGCACGTGTATGGGCATCCAGCCTGTACAATCGCCTCAACTCAGCAAGTCGAGGGACGTTTGGTTCAGTGCCACGTGTCTCGACTTCGCTCGACACAAACGGGTTTGGGGATTCGAGCCTAACGATCGGTCGCAAAGTGCCGAATTCGAAGCCTCACCCAAAATCCCGCGTCAATTCCCGCCGCATCTCGTCGCCGATCAGCGCGATATGGCCGTAATTGGGATGTTCCACATGAAACATCGCCGGTGCCGTTCCCGCGCGCCATGCCGCGATCTGGCCGGCGGTGAAGGGGAAGTGGAAGAAATGGACGCTCGATGCCTTGCCGTCGGGACGGCTACGTTCGACGTCACCCTCCGGCACCGCGGGCACGCGTTCGTCGCCGATCGAAATGAAGATCCGGTCCTCCACCCCGCCGAGCTGACCGAGCACGCGGCCGCGGATCACCGGATCGTCGATCTCGAACATCATCGTCGCGGTGAGTTCGCTGCCGTCCGGGATCATCGGATTATAAGCGGCGAGTTCGTCGGGCAGCTGCGCATCGCCGCCCTTTTCGATCCGCAGCATCTCCTGGATCTGGAGCCACATCGAATCCCAGCTTTCGAACAGCACCGTCGCATGCGGGCCCACCGACAGCCGGCGCAACCGCTTGCGCACGATATTCTCGTCGCGCTTGGCCTTGCGGATGCGGTCATAGTCGGGGACCGACAGGATATCGGCCGGGGTGATGGTACGCGTTTCGCGGGGCATCTCGTTCAGTCCTTAAATCCATAGGCCTTGGCCATGATCTCGATCGGATGGCCGATCCGTTCGGGCACTTTTTCCGATCCCGACAATTTCATGACCTGCTGCAGATGGGGGCCGGCCAGCGGGCATTCGCTGACCATATAGTCCGGATCGGTCTTGGCCAGCGCGCGGGCGGTGGGGCGGCCGACCTTGATGCCGGTGTCGAAATTCTCCGCCATGACGCCCCATTTGCCGCCATGGCCCGAACAGCGTTCGGTGAGCGCGGGGGTGGCGCCGGGGATCAGCCGCAGCATCTCCATCGCCTTGGGCCCCATATTCTGCGCGCGGCTGTGGCAGGCGAAATGGACGCCGATCGAGGCGGGCATCGCGTCGATCGGGACGAGCCCCGCTTCCTTCGACAGCGCGACCACATATTGCGAGAGGTCGTATGTATGCTCGGCCAGCCGCTTGACCGCTTCATTGCCGGGATGGAGCAACGGCCATTCGAATTTGAGCATCAGCGCACAGCTCGTCGTCAGCGGCACGATGTCGTACCCCTCGTCGATCAGCGGGCCGAACCAGGCCGCGACCTGTTCGGCGGCGGCGGCCACAGCGGCGAGATCGCCATTTTCGAGCTTGGGCATCGCGCAGCATTGCGGATGCTCCACGCGGATATCGACGCCATTATGCGCCAGCACCTTGATCGCCGCCTCGCCCGGCGTCTGATCGTTGAAATTGCCGTAACAGGTCGCATAGAGCGCGACCTTGCGGCCGAAACCGGGCGCCTGCGCGTTGGGCGGGGGAATGCGGTTCTCGACCGCACGGGTCAGCGGCACTTCGGCGAAATCGGGCAAATGCGCGCGCTTGTCGATGCCGAGCGTCGCCTGCATCACGCCGCGCGTCAGCCCGTTCGACTCCTTCGTCGCCCAATTGGCGACATCGTTGAGCATCGTGCCGAGCTTGCCATTGCGATCGGTCTTGGCGAGTTCGCGATCGGCAAGGCCGGTCTCGCCCTTGCGATGCTCGACCGCGCGATAGCGCAGCATCAGATGCGGGAAATCCAGGTCGAATTCATGGGGCGGCACATAGGGGCACTTCACCATGAAGCACATGTCGCACAGGGTGCAGGCGTCGACGACACCCTTGAAACTCTCCGATGCGAGGCTTTCGACATCCTCGTCCGGGCTTTCGTCGACCATGTCGAACAAGGTCGGGAAGCTGTCGCACAGATTGAAGCAGCGGCGGCAGCCATGACAGATGTCGAAGACGCGGCGCAGCTCGGCATCGAGCGCGTCCTCGTCGTAAAAAGCTTCGGATTGCCAATCGATCGGATGGCGGGTCGGCGCGTCGAGACTGCCTTCCTTCATGCGGATCCCCCTTATGCGAAAAGCAACATTCCGTTTGGGCTGAGCTTGTCGAAGACCATGCCTTTCCTTGCATCGGTCAAAGAAAGGCAGGACTTCGACAGGCTCAGCCCGAACGGTTCCGGTGAGGGATATCAGCCCTCAGGCGTCGAGCGTGTCGAGCGTCTTCTGGAATTTGCCGGCATGGCTCTTTTCGGCCTTGGCGAGCGTCTCGAACCAGTCGGCGATCTCGTCGAAACCCTCGTCGCGCGCGGTCCGCGCCATGCCGGGATACATGTCGGTATATTCGTGGGTCTCGCCCGCGATCGCAGCCTTGAGATTGTCGGAGGTCGGGCCGATCGGCAGGTCGGTCGCCGGATCGCCGGCTTCCTCGAGGAATTCGAGATGGCCGTGCGCATGGCCGGTTTCGCCCTCGGCAGTCGAACGGAACACCGCCGCGACGTCGTTATAGCCTTCGATATCGGCCTTTTGCGCGAAATAGAGATAACGGCGATTGGCCTGGCTTTCGCCGGCAAATGCGGCCTTCAGATTATCCTCGGTCTTCGTACCCTTCAAAGTCATGGCGTGTCCCTCGCAAAACTGTCTGAGTCGTCCGCATAGTCGCGGCATCATCAGGCTAGCAGCACCGGAATCGCCAGCAAAATCGATTTGTTGACAGTTTCTGATCAACTGAAGCGATCAGCGGACCGCTATCGCGACGCTGACAAGCATGTTAGTAATTAATGACGGCAATGGCCGCGGAAGAGAGGTAGGATGGCGATCGAACATTTCGACGTGCTGATCGTCGGCGCGGGAATCTCGGGCATCGGCGCGGGCTATCACCTGCAGGCCAATTGCCCGGGCAAGACCTATGCGATCCTCGAAGGGCGCGCGCAGATCGGCGGAACCTGGGATCTGTTCCGCTATCCCGGCATCCGGTCCGATTCGGACATGTATACGCTGGGCTATTCCTTCCGCCCCTGGACCGAGGCCAAGGCGATCGCCGACGGCCCTGCCATCCTCAACTATCTCGACGAAACCGCGCGCGATCACGGCATCGATCGCCATATCCGGTTCGGCCACAAGGTCCGCCATGCCGGCTGGTCGACCGCCGACGCGCGCTGGACGGTGGAGGTCGAGATCGACGGACAGCCGGCGCGCTTCACCTGCGGCTTCCTGTTCATGTGTTCGGGCTATTATAATTATGCCGCGGGCTACACGCCCGACTTTGCCGGTCTCGCGGACTTCAAGGGCAGGATCGTCCATCCACAGCTGTGGAGCGACGATATCGATTATGCCGGCAAGCGCGTCGTCGTGATCGGCAGCGGCGCGACCGCGGTGACTTTGGTGCCCGAAATGGCGAAGCAGGCGGCGCACGTCACCATGCTCCAGCGCTCGCCCACCTATATCGTCTCACGCCCCGCCGAAGACAGGATCGCGAACAATCTGCGCCGGATGCTGCCGAGCAAGCTCGCTTATGGCATCACCCGCTGGAAGAATGTGCTGCTCGGCATGTTCTTCTTCCGCATGGCGCGCAAGAAACCCGCCAAGGTGAAGGCGAAGCTGATCGCGCTCGCCAAGGCGGAGCTGCCCAGCGGCTATGACGTCGCCACCCACCTGACCCCGCGCTACAATCCCTGGGATCAGCGCGTCTGCCTGGTGCCCGACGGCGACCTGTTCGCGTCGATCCGCGAGGGCAAATCGTCGATCGTGACCGACACGATCGATCGCTTCACCGAGACCGGATTGACGCTGGCATCGGGCGAGCGGCTCGACGCCGATCTGGTCGTGACGGCGACGGGGCTCGACATGCAATTGCTCGGCGGCATGACGCTCGATGTCGACGGCGCCCCCGTCGAGCCTGCGCAATGCCTGAGCTACAAGGCGATGATGCTGTCGGGCGTGCCCAATTTCGCGACGAGCTTCGGCTATACCAACGCATCCTGGACGCTGAAGGCGGACCTCACCTGCGAATATGTCTGCCGGCTGCTCAACCATATGGACCGGACGGGCACGCGCCAGTGCACGCCGACGCTCGACGATCCGAGCGTGACGGACGAGGACTTCCTCGACTTCAGCTCGGGCTATGTCCAGCGCGCCAAGGCGAAGCTACCGCGTCAGGGATCGAAGCTGCCCTGGAAGGTCCACCAGAATTACGCGCGCGACCTGATGATGCTGCGCTATGGCAAGGTCGATGACGGCACGATGCGGTTTTCGAACCCGGCACCGGTGGCGGTGCGGGCGACGGGACAACTGACGCCAGAGCCGGCGTAAGCAAATCCGCTTGTCCCGAGCGAAGTCGAGGGACGTCGGTACCGTGCGGGCGTGTCTCGACTTCGCTCGACACGAACGGAGGTAAGAGCCGGACCTACTCCTCCAGCCAGCGCAGCACCCGCTCGCCACGTGGCGACAGCCGGTAGCCGACCGCCAGGCTCTCGGTCAGTCCTTTCGCCTTGAGCGCGCGGACGCGGGGTTTGAAGATCGCGGTTTCCAGCCCGAGCAGTTCGGCAAGCTCCGGAGCGCGTCTCCCGGGGAATTGCGCGATCAAGCCCAGCGCGGCGCTCACGAATTCCCGATCGGCACGCCCGAGCAGCGCTGCGATCTCCGCGTCCGAAAGATCCGCATCCTCGCGGAGCGCCGTGCGCGGATCCGCACCGGCCGGGCCGAGCGCGATCCGGTAGAGATCGCCCTCTCGCCCCGTCAGTTCGGCACGAAGCGCGGCGAGATCGGAAAAGCCCGCCGCGCGCGCATCCGCGTCGGTCAATCCATCCTCCGTCACCCGGTCGACCGCATGGATCGCGACCAGCCCGGCCTGGGTAAGCTGCGTGCCGCCCGCCGTCGCGCCGGGTTTCTTCCAGCGGCGGAACTGGAGCGTGACCGCGCCCGACGCGATACCGTCCAGAGTTTCGCGCCGGAAAAGCATCAGCTCTTTTTCAGGATATCCAGCGCGGCGGCCGTCATCGCCTCGGTGGCGGTCGAGATCACCGTTTCCGCTTCGGGCGCCCAGAACGGGCTGTGCAGCGAGGGCAGCCTGGTCGGATCGCCACCGGCCGCATCCCATTTCGCTTTCGGCACGCCGCCCACCCAGAAAAGCAGGCTCTGGATCGACTTGTCGGTATCGCGATAGCGTCCAAAATCCTCGCCCACCATCGGCGGCGGGACCGCGGTCACCCGATCCTTGCCGAAGCGCGTGGCGAAGAAGCCCGCCATGCGCGCGGTGAATTCGGGCGTGTTGATCGCGGCCGGGGTGGAGGTTTCACGCTGAACCGTTACGACGGGCATCTTGTCCTCCGGCACGCCGGCGGCGATCGCCTCGCCCCTCGCGATCCGGGCGATGCCGCCCAGCATCAGTTCACGCGCCTTGTCGTTATAGGTGCGCACGGTCAGCAGCAGCTTCGCCTCGTCGGGAATCACATTGTGCTTGGCGCCCGCCTGGAAACTGCCGACGGTGACCACCGCGGCATCCTGGGGATCGAGCTCTCGGCTGACCAGCGTCTGGAGCGTGCCGACGATGCGCGACGCGATCACGATCGGATCCTTGGTCGCCTGTGGCACCGCGCCATGCCCGCCCAACCCCTTGACCAGCAGGTCGACGCTGTCGACCGTCGCAGCGGCGGGGCCGGAGGTATAGCCGATCGTTCCCGCGGGCAGCGAGGCGCTGTCGTGGAAAGCCAGCGCATATTGCGGCTTGGGGAATCTGGTGAACAGCCCGTCGGCGAGCATCGCCTTGGCGCCCTCGCTGGTCTCCTCGCCGGGCTGGAGAATCATGACGAGCGTGCCCGACCATTGATCCTTCATCGCCGCGAGCCGTTTCGCCGTGGCGACCCAGGCCGTCATATGCGTATCGTGGCCGCAGGCATGCATCACGCTCGTCTCGACGCCGGTGGCGCTGACGCCCTTGGCCTTGCTCGCAAACGGGAGCCCGGTCTGCTCGGGGACGGGCAGGCCGTCCATATCGGCGCGGATCAGCAGCACCGGGCCCGGGCCATTCTCCATCACCGCGACCACGCCGGTGACGCCGACTTTCTCGGTCACCTTGAAACCCAGTTTGCGCGCCTCGACGGCCAGCTTCGCAGAGGTGTTGACCTCCTTCATGCTCAGTTCGGGATTGGCGTGCAGGTCGCGATAGAGCGGCATCACCGCCGGCATGTCCTTCGCGACGGCATCGCGCAGCGGATCGGCAAGCGCGGGGGTGGCGAACAGCAAAGGCAAAGCGGCGAGAACAAGACGGCGCATTCGGGTCTCCCAGATGATGCGCGGGACGCTAGGCCGAAAAGGATCTGAACTCAAAACCCTTCCGTCGCTCAAGCGACAGGAAAGGGAGCATAGTGTCAGCTCGCCGGCACCAGCTCGACCACATCCATCATCGATTCGAAGCGCGGCCAGGGCAGGATCAGCCGCCAGCGGCGCGGCGCGATCTTCTCCACCGCGCCGGCCATGTCGCGATCGGCATCGCGGCCATAATCGATCGCCTGGCTCTCGTCGCCGAGCATCAGCGTGCCGAGGAAGATCTGGCGGGCGCCGTCGCCGTCGAACACGAGGCCCACCGGCCGCTGCGATCCGCTGGTCTTGGTGAAGCTGGACACGCCACCCTCGTCGGCGATGGTGCAGTTGAAGGCGGGATAGACGGTATAGTCGCTCATGCCCGCGCTTTTTGCGCCCAGCTTGATGACGCGACAGCGATAGGTACCGGCCGGGATGCCGTCCGGATCGGCGATTGCCGCGTCGGGTTCGAGCAGCCGGCCATGGCTCGCGACCTGTGCGGCGTGCGACACGCGCGCCTGGCGCAGCGCCGTCGTGAAAGCCGTCCGCCAGTCCCGCAGCCTCTGCCGATCGGCGGCGGTCGCAACCTTGCGCCAATCGGCCGCGACCGGCGCGGAGGCCGACTCCACCGTGGACGGCCCCTTCGAAGCGCATCCCGCGACCAGAAGGACGACAAACGCCCCCCGGAAAACTGCATTCATGGCGACCCTATCGTGCGGTTTACAAGACGGCAGCATGACAGGGCCGTCACCAAAGGGCCAGCGCGGAAAACCCTTATTGCGCCGTCCATCCTCCATCGACCGACAGATTGGCGCCGGTGATCGTGCTCGCTTCGTCGCGGCACAGGAAGTGCGCGAGTGCGGCAACCTGTTCGACGGTAACGAAGGTCTTGGTCGGCTGGCCCGCGAGCAGGACGTCGTTCATCACCTGCTCGCGCGTCATGCCCCGCGCCTTCATCGTATCGGGGATCTGATTCTCGACCAGAGGTGTCCAGACATAGCCGGGCGAGATGCAATTGGCGGTGACGCCGAAAGTGGCGAGTTCGAGCGCGACGGTCTTGGTGAAACCGGCCAGCCCGTGCTTGGCCGTGACATAGGCCGATTTGAACGGCGAGGCGACGAGCGAATGGGCCGACGCGGTCTGGATGATCCGGCCCCATTTTTGTTGCTTCATATGGGGGATGGCAAGGCGGGTGGTGTGGAATGCCGCGTTCAGATTGAGCGCGATGATCAGATCCCATTTGTCGAGCGGGAAGTCCTCGACCGGTGCGACATGCTGGACGCCGGCATTGTTGATCAGGATGTCGACGCCGCCGAACGCCTTGGCGGCCTCCGCCATCATCGCCTCGATCTGATCGACCTTGGTCAGGTCGTGCCCGCTATAGATGGCGCCGCCGCCACTTGCCTGCTCCAGCCCCGCGCGCTCGGTCTCGATCGCCTGGGAATCGCCGAAGCCGTTGATGATCAGGTTCGCGCCTTCGCCGGCGAGCATCTTCGCATAAGCGAGGCCGATGCCTGAGGTGGAGCCGGTGACGAGCGCGGTCTTGCCCTTGAGGAACATTCTGATCAGCCTTTCGATATCTCGGTGTCATTCCCGCGCAGGCGGAAATCCGGTGTCGTCGGACATGATGCCCGACACAGTGTGGATCCCCGCTTTCGCGGGCATGACAAGTTGTTCAGGAAACTCATATGCCCGGTTTCGCCGCCGCCGGCGGAGACAGGTCGAACGCGGCGGTCTTGCCGTCGATGATGTTGGTCGCGAGCAATCCCGCCTTGGAGATCGCGCCGGACACCGCCTGATGCCCCGCCAGCCAATGTTCGGCCATGGTCCGCGCCGAGAATTCATAATCGCGCGATCCGCCCTCCCAGGCATTGGCGCGATAGATCAGGTGGACCAGATTGACCGCGCTTTCGTGCGCGAGTTCCGCCAGCGCCTTGATATCGGGATCCTCGGCCAGATCGGCGGGCAGCCTGACGAGCGCGCGGCGGATCGCCTCGCGTTCCTTGCGCAGTTTCAGCAACTGATCCGACACCTGGCGCGTACGGCTGGAGAAACGGATCTCCTTCTCGCGCGCCATCACGTCCATGATCGTGCGCGGGCGATCGTGCGCGGCGGGGAACAGATCGACCTGGAACACCAGCAGGTCGCCCGACTGATTGTCGAGCACATGGCTGAGCGGCGTGTTCGACACCAGCCCGCCATCCCACCACAGGCAGCCGTCGATCTCGATCGGCGGCAGGCCGGGCGGCAATGCGCCCGACGCCATGATATGGCGGGCGTCGATCCGCTCGATCCGATTGTCGAAATAGCGGAAATTGCCCGACTCGACATTCACCGCGCCCACCGAGAACCGCATCGGCCCGTCGTTGAGCAGATCCCAGTCGACCAGCGCGTCGAGCGTGCCGGCCAGCGCCGCGCTGTCGTAGAAGCTCAGCGCCTGCATCGTGCCGGGTGCCGCGAGCATCGGCGGAATCGGCCGCGGGCTGAAGAAACCGGGCACGCCGAAACCGGCGACGAAACCCGCCGACCATTCGTGGAGGAATTCGCGAAGCTGGTCGTCATGCCAGACCGGGAAACTCGGCAGGGCCGCGGTCACCCGGTCCCAGAAAGCGCGGAGCCGTTCGACGCGGCGTTCCGGCGGATTGCCCGCGATCAGCGCCGCATTGACCGCTCCGATCGAAATGCCCGCCACCCAGTCGATCTCGATGCCGGTGTCGGCAAGCGCTTCGAACACGCCGGCCTGATAACTGCCCAGCGCGCCGCCGCCCTGCAGCACCAGAGCAACCTGATCGGGCAGCGGCAACGCAGCGTTGCGCGCCGTGCGGTGGCGGGAAGCGGGATCGGACCTGGCCATTGTGCAGCGCAATATCAGAAGACGCACCTCGGGGCTATTGCTTCCGACGCAAGAGGGACTGTCCTCAACGCGCGGGCTGCGCCATAGTTCGGTCCACGCAACCCCTGGGGTGGCGCATCGTTGAAGCGGATTGAGACGCACAAAGGCTGGGGAGCGGCACCATGCGGTTGGACGACGAACAGGAAAGCAGCAGCTTCGAGGATCGCAGCAGTGGCGGTGGCCGCGGCTTCGGATTTCCGGGTGGCGGCGGGCTGCGGCTCGGCGGCGGCCGGCTCGGTTGCGGCGGCATCGTCATCCTGCTGGTGATCGCACTGTTGCTCGGCATCAATCCGTTGAATCTGCTCGGCGATGGCCAGCTCAGCACGCCCGCACCGCAAACCCAGGGGCCCGCGGCGCCGGCCGGCGCGGACGGATCGACGATCGACCCGCAGCTGCGCAGCACGATCCTGAAAGTGCTGGGATCGACCGAGCGGCGCTGGACCGACATCTTCGCGGCGAGCGGCGAGCGCTATGAGAAACCGGTCCTGGTCTTCTACACCAATAACGACCAGTCGGGCTGCGGCGCGGCACAGGCAGCGATGGGCCCCTTCTACTGCCCGGCCGATCACCGTATCTATCTCGACGTCTCCTTCTTCGACGAACTCGCCAACCGTTTCGGCGCGAAGGGCGATTTTGCCGGCGCCTATGTGATCGCGCACGAGGTCGGCCATCACGTTCAGACCGTCACCGGCATCGCCGACAAGGTCCGTGCCGCGCAGGCACGTGCAAGCCGGGCCGAGGGCAATGCGCTGCAGGTCGGCATGGAGTTGCAGGCCGATTGCTATGCCGGCGTCTGGGCGGCCAACGACAAGAATCTGATGGAGCCCGGCGACATGGAGGAAGGACTGACCGCCGCCAACGCCATCGGCGACGATACGCTGCAAAAGGCGGCCGGCCAGCGCCCCGTGCCCGAGAGCTTCACTCACGGCACCTCGGCACAGCGCATGCAGTGGCTGAAGCGCGGGCTCGAAACCGGCGATCCCGCGCAGTGCGACACGTTCAGGGGTGCTCTCTGAACGGGCTGCGCATCGAATAATGGACAATCGCGACGCTCGCCACTAGACGGCGTGGCCATGACCATGTCCGCTCTTGGCTACCGATACCCCCGCTCCAACTGACGGGCGAGTTGCGCCCGTCTCATGCGGACGGGCTGGGTATGAGTGAACCCAAGGGACTGTAAATCCCCCGCTGATGCTGTGAAGGTGCGAATTCCTTCCCCGTCCACCATAAGCGGAAACGAATCCGATAGACCGGAGCCGCCACGGAAAAAGGCCGACATGTCGCCATGCCGGCCTTCCCCTCCCTCTCCGCGCCACATCTGCGGGCGCGGGATCGAACAAGGGTTCAATAGAAACCCATGAAGCGGGTATAGCTGTAGGAAGCACTCCGCCCGACATCGTCATCGCCGAAAAGGGCACCGCGCCGCTCTTCGTCGCGCCACGCATTCTGCGCCTCTTCGGCAGTCCTGGAGATGGTGACGCGATCGTCGACCGACTGGATCCACGCCGACGGGATTGAATGATGATGTCCGCCGGCATCCTTGTCGGATTTGGTCAGGACGATGCGATCGCCGCGCACCTTGTCGACCGTGCCCACATGTGCGCCGTCGCTGCCGAGCACTTCCATATGTTCGGTCACCCGCTGCAGCGAACCACGCTGATCGCTCCGACGATTGCGCCATGATCCGAACTCGCTGTCGAAGCGCGACTGATTTTCACGACGATATTCGTCATAGTCGCGATCGAGCGCGGCAATCTGGCGGTTGCGCCAATGGCTGTAGCTGGAATCATAGCCGCCGCGCGGCGCCGGATGTTCATGGCGTTCGTCATAACGCGCGTCGAGTTCGCGCCGGCGTTCGGCCTCCTCATCGCCGAACCAGGAACGGACCTCGTCGCCTGCGCGGCTGAAGAAGCCGCGATCGTCATGATCATAATCCGCCGGCCCATCGCTTCGGGCGTAGCGTCCACGTTCATGATCCCCGCGTGGCGCATATGGTCGGCCCGGACGGTCATTGTCGTATCGGTCGCGATCATGATCGCGATCACCACCGTAAGCGCGTGCGCCACGATCATCCCGGAAGCGATAATCCCGATCGTCGCGGCGTCCGTCCCGGAAGCTGCGGTCGTTTCGATAATAGCCCATCGAACCTCTCCTCAACAGCGATGCGCAAGGCGTCACGCCATGCGCAATCCGTCGAAAAAATGGAGCTCCGATGGGTGTTGTTCCCCGGAGAGTCGCTCAATCGTGCACCTGCATGGATGAACGGTCCGCCGCAAACGAAACGATCGACGGGCTGCCTGATCAAGCCCGTTGCATCGGCCGAAATGTGAAGCTAAAGGGAGCGGCCCGCGCGAAACCGCCGGGTATGGGGCGGGGCTGTAGCTCAGATGGGAGAGCGCTGCAATCGCACTGCAGAGGTCAGGGGTTCGATTCCCCTCAGCTCCACCACCCCTAACATCGCGGAAATCCTGGACATTATGCGCGACGACCCGCCCGCGCGGCGGCCATGCTGACGACGGTGGGTCCGCATTGGGTCCGCAGATGCACCGTGGTGTAGCGGCGCATTTCGCTCCAGTAGTCCTCGACGGCCAGGATCAGCTCGCGGAGGAAGTCAGGGCGCAAGTGCATGTAGTTGCGCTTGCCGGTCCCGATCGGCGCATGGCCCGCCGCCATATCGATCTGCCGCTCGTCCACGCCGCGCTTGTGCATTTCGGAGATAGCCGTGTGGCGAAGCGTGTTCGGCGTGCCCAGGCCGCGCAGCTGCGGCCGAGGCTCCGTCTCGCCCAGCTTGCGACGCGCCGGCAGCATCACCGGCTCGCGGCTGGCGTTCAGCACCGGCCGGCTGATCCCGGCATCGATCAGGCATCGATCGAATGATTTGCCCAGGTCGTAACAGTCGCGCTCGAAATATTCGGGGGTCTTCGGATCGGCCCAGGTGTCCCGCGCCTTCTCCGCCCGATACTTGATCACCTTGCCCTCGATCCCCTCCAGCCACGGCGCCAGCGTCGGCGCGATCGGCACGATGGACCGGCGCTTGCTGGTCTGGTCGCGCTCCGGATCCAGGAAATACATGAGCCCGCAATCTAGCTGGTGATCGTGCAGGTCCAGGATCGCCTCGCTGCGCCCGCAGCTGCTCAGGGCGATCATGGTATAGAGCATGACATGGTGGCGCTCAGGCCGACCCCATGCCGCTTCCAGCAACCCGGCGACCTGCTCCATGCTGTAGATCAGTTCGCGCGGCTTCGCCTTGTCGCGCGGGTCGACGTCCTTCACGAAGGGGGCGGCGACAATCAATTCCTCGCGCCATGCCCAGTTCAGCGCGCTGCGAAGGGCTGCGAGATCTCGGCTGATTGTGTGTCCGCCGACGCCTTCGGCCTTGCGGAAGGCGATGAAGCGGTCGACCAGCGCTTTGTTGACGTTGGCCACGGTGACGCCGCCGATGATCCTGCCCAGCTGGCGCTCGCGATCGAAGAAGCGCAGCAGGTGCGCGACGGAATAGCGCCAGCGATCCGGATCAGCCTTCGTGGACGCGTGGTCCTTCAGGAAGCCGGCCAGCAGCTCGGCGACAGCGGCGTCGGTCTGCGCCTGCGGCGCTGCCGGCTTGCTCGCCTCCAGATAATGAAGGGCTAGTGCTTTCCGTGCTGCTTCCGGGGGGTTCGCTTTGTCGCCTCCGCCAATGCCCGTGCTTCGGCGGCGGCGTGTACGTGCGGCGGAATCGTACCAGGCGATGCACCAGTCGTCCCGCTCGGCGCGGTAATCAAGCCAGTATTCTCCAAGCTGGACCCGATCGGCATCGGCTGCGGCTGCTCGTCTTGCCATGACCCCAACAACTCCTTTGTTCGCGCGGCCAGCAACTGGGCATAGGCCGGGTGTCCAATCAGAGCCCGGGCAAGGTCGGCGCCAAGGTGGGCCTTGGTGCCGTTCCGCGCCGCGCGCTCCAGGATGGCGGTCATCTCCGTGAAGGGCTGACTATCCATCGTGTGTGTATCCACTACACAATGATGCAGCGTAACGCAAGCGATATTTACACAACCAATACACAATCACTTGTGCCGCTCCATCGCCTCAAGCCGGACCGTCGCGATCTCTGCAGCGTCGTGCGCGCGGAACCACGCGATGCCCAGCGCGATCGCGGCCAGCCAGCCCGCCGCGCCGAACGCGGTGGCGATCATGGTGATCATATCGCCTTATCCTCGGCAACAATGATCCGCTGCACTGTCTTCCAGTGCCCTGGCCACGCCACGGTCCACAGGACCAGGTCGACCACTTCTTCTGCAATCGGCTTCGGAATATCTGCGGTATGCATGGCGACTTCGTCGTCGACGATCGCGAAGCGCCCGCCGCATCGTTCCCATGCCGCTATCCAGTCGCGCGCTTTCCGCGCGGTCGTGCGAGACGGGTGGTCAATCACATCGGCGCTCATACCCCGCGTCTCCGCTTGTGAATGGTCCGGACCTCGGGTGGATAGAGGTAGATCAGCAGCAGCGTTACGACGCTGCCGCTGACGATGTCCAGAACGCTGCTCACGACTTCCCGCGTGAACCCCTTGACCAGGATCGCTGTGACAATCGCGGTGAAGGCGACGATCGCCGCATTGTCCCATATCCCGACCGCGCGGCGTTTCGTGCGCCATCGCTCAGGGTGCTCCAGTCTTTCGCGCTCAGCCTCTACGCCCAGGCTGATCATCAGGCGCTCGATTTCGGTCATGCGGCGCCCGGCCGGTCCGCTTCGGCTTCGCGGGCCTCCAGCTGGTCGAGGTGCGCAAGCAGCAGGCTAAGCGCCGCGACCGACACGCGCACCGCGCCATCGTCGCGTCCAGACACCTTGTCTTTCAGATAGACGACTGCAGCGTTCAGCCAGTCGCCGGCAGACCCCAGATCTCGCGCCAGATCGTCTAGCGATGGCGGATCGAGTCCCAGCTGGCGCACTTTCTCACCGCACCCCAGAATATCGTTGGTCATCATGCCGGCTCCTCCGCTGGCGTTTCGTCGTAAGCCATCATCAGGGCTTCCTGGATCGCGCTGGCGCGGGTGTCCCCACCCTTCAGGCCTTGCACGAAGGCGCCCCATTCCTCGGCGTTGTACCGAACCAGCGCGCGGAACAGCCGATCGCGGTCGAGGCCTTCCGGTGGATGCGCGAGCACCTTCACCAGTCCGAGAAAGATTGAACCGGAATGGACGACGCGCTGACTGGGAAACGCCCCGGCCAAATTGGTCAGTGCCGCCGACGTGACCGCAGCACCGTGCTTGCGCATGGTGCTCGCGATTGAGGCGGTGAACGCGATCTCACCCGGCGCCCATGCCGTCGATGACGTGTTGCGGGCGATGGTCAGCCCCGCATCGGTCACAAGGCGCTGGATCTCCAAGGCCTCGTCATCCGCCGCCGCCAGCGCGGCGTGGAAATCGTCCAGCCGGTTCATAGGCTTCCGCGATCGATTCGCGGCGATGAACATGCGCGCCTCTTCCTCGGGACCGTCGTAGCTGAAGACGCAACAGGGGAGGTGAGGGATGTCCGCGCGGCGCTTAGCCGCAAGTGTCCGGTGCTGGCCGTCGATCACGGCCATCCGGCCGTCGGGCCGGCGCGATACGACCAGCGGTGCGCAGAGCCGCCAGTCGAATTTCGCGGCGATGCTGGCGATCAGACGGCGCGATGCGTCGTTGTCCGTCGAGCGCTGATAGGCGTCGTCGATCGACAGCCGGTCGACACCGATCCATTCGATTGTCGGCGGCGCACCCAGCGGGGCTGGGTATGCCTGCCGTCGTTCCGGCGCCTTCGGCCTTGGCTTCGCGGCTGCGACGGGGGCAGGCTTGGCCGCACGTTGCTGCGCCGTGATCCGCGCGCTGATGTCGTCGGTGTCGTCGCGCCGATCCGCAATGGCCGCTTCAGGATCTTTGGTCCGCGAATGCGGCGGGGCCGGCGCTTCGAGCTCGTCCAGTTCGACGAGTAGCGCGCGGGCCTCGCTTGGGTGTCGCGCATAGACGACGCCCTTACGCAGGATGGCCATCATGCCGACAAGAACGATCGCTTGCACCTTCGCGCGCCCGATCATCGTATGGATCAGGAACGATCCGTTAGGCTCGCGTTTGCCGGCGACGTGCTCCTGAATCCAATCGGGATACGGGTTCGAGCCCTTGTTGATCCAGGATTGGACCGCCAGCTGTGGAGCATCACCCATGATCGGCACCGCCCCCTCCGCCGCTTATGGTTGAGCCGGGCGATCGGGGGTGGTGACCGCCCGGCTCGTCCGTCCGTGGGGCGTCGGACGGAATGGGTTTCAGGACGGAGACGCGCTCGATCTCCTGCATGATGATGATCTTCGCGCCCGGCCGGCGCTTCGCCTGCCGGGCGGCCTCGTCGCGCGCGGCGTCCAGCGACTGCTCGCGCTGGTGCGGCATCGGCTTGCCCTTGCGCCAAACGGCGAAGGCATAGCTCTCGCGCGGTGTGGTGACGGGATCGGTCATTGCGGATCGTCCAGATGGATCGTGGTCATGAAACTGGTGTCCGTCCCTTTCACGGCCGCGACGCGACGCTGCAGCTTCCGCGCCAGCACATCGCAGGTGGCGCGCGTCTTCGAAGGTGTCGCGCAGTCGACAGACGAGTGGATCAGGAGCGCCATGACGTTCAGCAGCTCGTCCACAACATCGCCGCTGATAATCGCCGCGGTGCGGGTGCCGTCTGAATTGTCGACGATGCTGGCTTCGATCACCGTCGTCATGAAACCGTCGCGCAGCTTGTCGCGGTAGGCGTCGACCGCCCTGGCATCTCGTTTCAGCGTCATGCCGCAGCCCTCGGCCCGTCTTCGACGGCGCGAAGGTGCGAGCCTGCGCGCTCCGGCACGATCAGCGCGGGCGGGTCAGGATCGTAATCGACCCCACCAGGATCCGGACACCACATTTCGCAACTGCGCGTCTCATGGGTCATCGGGTTGATGGTCACGCCATTCCCAGTGCCCGTGACGAGCACAACGGGCGGTGCGCACAGGCACGCGCCGATCTCGCTATTCGGGTTGATCTTCACGGGTTCGGCGGCGAAATGCGACGCGCCCCGCGCCCAATAGTGGCAGGTGCCGCACAGGCTATCCAGGCGATCGTCGGTCACGCCATCATCTCCAGGCCACCCAGACGACAGACGTCGGCGATCCATGTTGCGAATACGTCGTCGGGCAGTCCGCTGCCGTCGTAACGGTCGCGCAGGAGCGCGATTTTGAAGGCGAGGGCGGCGTGATCAGGGGCCGGACAATCGGCCAGCCGATCCATCGCCGCGTACATGGCGACGACCAGTTCATCTATGTTCGCCGGCTCTTTGGCCATGGCGTCGGCGGCATCATATGTTGCCTTCGCGGCCTCGTAGTTCTCCACTGCCGTGTTCCAATCAGCAGGACTGGCAGCCGGGGCCAAGGCCGCGTTTAAGACGTCACACAGCTCATCCGAGATCTTCGCCAACGAGCAATCGTTCCGGATGACGTGATCGTCGGCCTCGCTGCGCGCTGCATCGAGCTTCACAAGCACGTCGTCGATGTTGCGCGCGGGGAGCGCCTGGATTGCCAAAATTGCCCAGGTCCGCGCGTCGCCCGCCGCATTCAACTGCTCGTCGGTGAAGTCGTCGCCCAAGGCTTCCAGCGCTGCCTCCGCGTTGGACAGAGCCTCGCTTGCCGCCGCCCAGCTCGCATCCAGCGGATGCGGCGTGGCCTTCTTGATTACGATATACGCGCTCATGCTGGCGTCTCCCCGGCCATGCGGAGGATGTCCGCGATCAGATAGGTCTCAGGCTCGCAATCGGGGTGTCGGCGTACGAGCTTGCATTTGAGCGCCAGCGCGGCGAGCGTCGTCACCGGGCATTCGATCGCCGCCCATTCCAGCGCGTATCGGCGGTCGCCCAGCGTCTGTTCGCGATCGGTCGCCGCGTCGTAGCCGGTGCTGACCTTCAGGGCTTCGATCTGGAAGTTGCGGCGATCGTCTGCGTCTACCAGCCAGCGGCAATCACGGATGAAATCAGAGTCGGCCGGACCAGGGGCGGGCTCCCCTTCGTCCCGCAGGACCTGCCGGGCCATGCGGGCGGCATTGCCATCGGTCGTGAACCGATGCACCTCACCCTTGAAGTTCACAAAGGAGTGCGGGCAGTTTTCGTGCGGGATCGCGGCGACCGCCGCCTCGAAGCGATCATGCGCTGGCTCCCATACCTCGCTGCAATATCGCTCGTTGATGGCGTTGGCCTTCTCCCATGCGCGATAGAGGCGCATGAACCGTACATCCGTTGCGGCGGGGACCGCGGCGGCGGGCTGAGGCGCGCAGGACACGGACAATACCGGAAGGGCTGCGGCTGCGCCGAGTAGCGCCCGCCGGGTGGGCTGGCCGCTCATGGTGCCACCTGCGCGGAACCGTTCTCGAGGACGAACCAGCCGGACCCGACATGCAGGAAGCCCTGGGCGCGAACGATCGCACGAACCTGCTCGGCGACGACCTTGTCGCTGATCGTGTTGCGGTATCGGTGAAGCACCCGCTTGCGGGGCCAGCCCTCGCAGACGTCGACCTCGACCACATGTTTTCCAGGCGGAAGCCGCAACTTCTCATCCAGCTCACCTGTCGGGTCCAGCATGAGGCACCCGCCGATCGCGAGCATGGCGGCGACGGCTTCCTCGGCAGTGTCGTAGCTGCGGCTGTCGTCGAACCGACCAGCGCTGTTCAGATACGCGATCACGGCGGCGCGACGCGCGGGGACTTCCTTGAGATGCTCGAACAGCGCGTCATGGCGCGCGACACGCAGCCGCTCCTGCTCGTCCATCTTTATGCCGGCGCGAAGGCATTCGCCTTCCGACGACATTTCGACGATGATGCTGATGTCGGACGCGTCCAGCGCAGTCAGGAACGCCAGCGCATAGCGCTTTGGATCAACCTCGACGTCGTATCGTTCCAGCGTCGCGATCGCCGTCTCGATGGGTTCGGCCTTCGACAGGTCGACCCTCGGCTTATCAGTGCGCGCCATTGCTCGCTCCAATCAATGTGGGTTGAAGGATGCCGACGACCTTGCCGAGCAGCATGTCAGCCACCCCGACGTCGTCGATGTACGGGCCGTCCGAGAATCCGCCGGGGCGGATGCGCTCACCTGCGCGGACGGCGGCTTTATAATTCGGAGACCGGTAGAATGGGTGGGTCATCCACAAGCCGCGTTTGTGGCAGCGCGACGTCTCGACGATCGAATATGACCGGCGGAATGTCCCGCCTGACCATTCTCGACACTGCGACATCCTAAGAAAGAACTGCCCCTCCTCCGGCCAGTGATAATCAGGATCGACCACCGCGACCTCGCCCGCCTCCAAAATGGGCCGGAGGGCCGGATTCTCGTTCAGGTGGAGAAGGTGTCGGGGAGGCGGTGCTACGAAGACGCGAAGCTGGATGCCGGTGTCAGCGGCGACCCGGGTCAGCGCTGGCACACGCGCCTCACAATAGACTGCGTTCACGATGCCAGCTCCACATTTGGCGCCTTCATCATCGTTGCCACGGTCTTCTTCGCCTGATCGAGGATGTTCAGGGAATGCTCGATGAAGATGAGCCGATCGGCCTCGTCGCAGTCCTCGAAGGCCGCCCGCAGCATTGCGGTGACTTCGCGCTGAGCAAGCTGCAGCACGTCGATCACGCTGATGTCATTGCTGATCCGCGCGGAGGCGGCGGCAAGGTTGTCGTATTGGGGAAGGCGCGGGGCGCCCTTGTTGATGTTGACGGTCACTGGCCACCCCCGTTCCGGGGCACGCGACCAAACTGCACCCCGAAGTGCAGGCCGAACCACTGGATCTCGAAGAAGCGGACCTCGCCGTCGACCTGATCGTCGAAGGTGCGTGCGTCCATGTTCACGGTGTTGATCGTACCCCAGTCATACCAGGGCTCGATTGCTGCGAGAAAGCGCTGGAGGGCGCTCATTCTCGGCGTAACGGCGGCGTCGGCCATGCTTGGTCTCCTGCTCAAAGTCACAGGATCGACCAGCTATGGGGCGGGCATTTGCCCGACTACCGCCGTCAGTGCGTTCCTGCGCGAACCAGCGTCTTCGGCCCGTAGGCGATCAGCTGATGAGGCAGGTATGCGTGTGACGTATCACACTGTCAAGCGGTTAAGTGTTTTTCAACACACTCTCATTGTGATCAGACTTTTCGCCCGATCCAGACAACGCGTCCGGCAATGAACAGGTCTTCGGCGTCGACCTCCTCGGGAGGAATAACGGGGTTGTCCGACATAATGCGGATTCGGTTCGGACCGATCGTGCGCAGCCGCTTGATCATGCTGGCGCCGTGCACGCTGACCGCCCATATCCGATCCTGAAGGTGAAGCCGGCGCTGAGTGGTGTCGATGATTACCTGGTCACCGTTCACCATTGTCGGGAACATGCTGTCCCCATCGCCGCGTGCGACATATAGGCGCTCAGGCGCGGCTTGGGTAAGAGCTCGCAGAAAACCCGGGTCGAACAGTACGGGCATTTCATCAGGGAAATCCTCGATCTCCGCGCCTGGGCCCATCGCATAACCCAAGTCAACCTGACGAAGCGCGATCGCGCCATCGCCAGCCGACGCTGACACCAGCATTGGGTGGTCGGATTGAACCACCTGTTGTTGGCGCGCTGCGGCCCGGCCAAACGCATCGGGCAACAGATCCCCGATCGTCAGACCCAGCGCCTGGGCGAGCTTCTCAACCGTCCCGAGCTTTATGTCCTTCGTCATTCCCTGGAGAATGTCGCGGACGACCGTTTCGCCCAGTCCGGCGGTTCGGGCCAGCGCCTTGGCGCTGACGTTCCGCGCCGCGATCGCTGCGCCCAGTCGGACACGCACGATGTCGATTGCTGATTCAGATGCCATGTCGCAGTGTGCCAAAAAACCACTCCCCCCGCCATATGGTGACGCAAAACCCGATATGGCTTGAAAGTGTGACCAATCACACGCATAAGAGGGGTTAATGACAGATGCACTCATAGATGAGATCGAGGTCTTCTTGGGCCTCACGGGCATGACACCGACAGGGTTCAGCGCGCGCGCAACCGGCGACCGCCATTTCGTTCGACAGGTGCGCCTGGGCCGAAGGGTTTGGCCTGAGACAGCAGAGCGCGTGCGCGCTTTTATGCGGACCGAGGCGCAGCAACGCGCTAAACCAGAGGCGCAATAACCGTGGCCGGGGGAGCGCGCCGGTTATCCGGTAGCGGACACCGGCGTGACGCGCTGGATCAGGCCGATTTCGCGCGGCGCATCGATGATGCAAAGGCGCGGACCAATCTCACCGACATCATCGGACCCTACACGACGCTGAAAAAGCGCGGGCGCGAACTGGTCGGCCTGTGCTGCTTCCATGACGAGCGCACTCCTTCGATGGAGGTCAACGAGGGCAAGGGCTTCTATCACTGCTTTGGGTGCGGCGCGCACGGCGACGCGATCGGCTTCCTGCGCGCGAAGGTCGGGCTCAGCTTCATGGACGCGCTGCGCACGCTGGAAGGCGGGACCTATCCCGAGGTGACGCCCGAACAGCGTGCGAAGTTGCGCAAGGAGGAAGCGGTCGCCACGGCCGCGCGGATCGCCGAGGCACGATCGGTCTGGGAATCGGGCGCCCCTGCCGCGGGAACGCTGGCGGAGATTTATTGCAGGTCCCGCGGAATTACGATGGACCTGCCGGCGTCCGTCCGGTTCGCGATGACGCCGCGGTTCAAGGATCCCGAAACCGGCGAGGTCGGCCGCGATTATCCTGCGATGATCTGCGCGCTGGTCGATCTCCATGGCCAGGTCATCGGCGTGCAGCGGATATTCCTTGCGCCCGACGGCAAAAGCAAGGCGCGTATGAGCAAGCCGAAGTTGTCGCTCGGCGTCATCGTCGGATCTTCGTTCCGCGCGGGTGTTGCCGAAACCAGTCTCGAGGAGGTCGTGATCTGCGAAGGGCCGGAGGACGGCCTTTCGCTCGCGCAGGGTCTGCCCGGGCGGAATGTATGGGTCGCGTGCGGAACGGCACTGATGCCGCGCGTCGACCTCCCTGCTTCTGTTGTCCAGGTCACGCTGGCCGGCGACAACAACGCCGCTGGCCGGAAGGCGGTCGACGAAAGTCGCGCCGCCTATCTCGATCAGGGCCTTCGCGTTGCGGAAATCTACCCGTCCGACGGTTTCCGCGATTGGAATGACGAGTTGCAGGGTGTCCGGTCATGACGGACGGCATTTTCGAGGACCGCAGCGCTGGCGCGCGCGAGACGACCTCCGATCCGCTCCCGCTGACCGGCGCCACCCAACGGCAACAGGAATACCCGCTCCATGCGCTGGGCCCGGTGCTGGAGAGCGCGACGCGCGCGGTGATGCGTCATGCCTTCGTGCCGGCCAGCCTTGCCGCTCAGTCGGCGCTCAGCGCTTGCTCGCTGGCCATCCAGGCGCATTTCGACGTCCGGCTACCAACTGGCCAATATCGGCCGACGACGCTCTATTTCGTCACGATCGCCACCACGGGCGAGCGCAAGTCGACGTCCGACGGATATTTCATGGCGCCCGCCGAGGAATACCAGAAAGAGCTGCACGACAAGCACGCGCTCGAAAACGGCGGGATGATCGCGAAGAAAGCGGCATGGGACACCGCGAAGGCGGAGGCGATTAAGGCGAACAAGGCGCGTGGACCGCAAGCGCTGGAGGCCGCGCTGAAGGACATCGGCGAGAAACCGGCGGATCCCATGGAGCCAATCCTGATCGCGCGCGCCGGCACCACCCAGGGCTTGCTCAAATATTTCGAGAAGGCCCGGCCATCGCTCGGCCTCATGTCGGACGAGGGCGGATCCTGGCTTGGCGGCTTCGGGATGAGCGAGGATCAGCGGCTCAACACCGTCGCCACGCTCAGTGACCTGTGGGACGGAAAGCCGATCCAGCGCCTGACCGGGGGAGAGGGCGCGTCCATGCTCTACGGGCGCCGTCTCACATTCCACCTGATGATCCAGCCCGTCCTGGCGGGAAAGCTCATGGGCGACGCGGAGATGAAGGGGCAGGGCTTCCTGAGTCGGTTGCTCGTCACCCAGCCCGAAAGCCTCGCCGGCCAGCGCATCGTCGATCCCGACCTGATGGACATGGACGGTTTCGATCGGGAGATGGGCGACTATCGCCAACGCGTCTCCGACATCATCCGCGCACCGCTACCACTCGACCCAGAGACCAACATCCTGAAGCCGCGCGGACTGCGAATGACCGAGGACGCGCAACGCATGTGGTGGGAGTTTTACAATGTAAATGAGCGGCGGGTCGGCCCGAATGGGGATCTGCAGGACGTCCAGGGCTTCGTCGGCAAGTTGCCCGAACAGGCTGCGCGCATCGCTGCGGTACTGGGCGCATTCGAGCAAGGCGCACGGCTCCAGGTCATCGACGCAACCTTGCTGGCGCGCGGTATCGAGCTGGCCGAATTTTACCTGTCCGAGGCGCTGCGCCTGATCGGCATGGAGCCGGTAGACCCGGTGACCGCGATGGCGTCCACGTTGTCCGACTGGCTGAAGGAAAAATGGGATGAGAACCTGATCTCGATCAGGATGATTTCGAACAAGGGTCCGAACCAGTTTCGCAAGATCGGCGCCGACGGGATCCGCCCGGTTATCGAGACCCTGATCCGCAACGACCACCTGTCACCCAAGCTGCCCAGCGGCGGGCCGGTGGGCGGCAAACATGCCCGCGAATGCTGGCGGGTTCAGGTCGGCCGTGGGTAAGTTCGACCCCTCCCGCTTCATCCAGGCTGAGCGCGAACGGTCGCAACTGTCGCAGGCGTCCCCGGAAACTGTCGCAGCCGTCGACACCTTCGCCGGCATGGACAAAGACTATGATTTCCGCCGTTTTCGAGCTGTGCGAGCCGAAACTGTCGCAAAGTCGCAACTGTCGCAGCTCCCTGAAGGTGAATTTCCATGGTCAGCTGGTCTCGCGACCCTGCAGGATCTTCGCCGGCCGATCGCAATGTCCGAGAAATCCTGGGATCGCATGGTATGGCTCGCGCTCGATCTGTCGGTGAAGTGGGGGCGCCAGGCGCTTGATCTGGGCTGGACACCGCTGGAGCTGTTCGGGTGCCACATCCATCCGCTCGCGCGGCGGGTCGATCGGGATGGTCTCGCCATCTCGCTTGCGAGGCTCGACACTGAATTGACCGACATCACGACCTCGCACGCGGCGATGCGCGACCGCTGCGGCAGCGTCCTGAAATACTATCGCATGGCGCGGGATCATCGGACCTTCCTGTGGGAAGCCTTCGCATTCCGCAGCGGGCCGTAACTGTCGCAACATGGCTGCGACAGTTCTGCGACAGCAACCCCGATCGGAGGGTCTTCCACCACATTCCAACAGCGGAATGAGGGGCGCTAACCTATTGCTATATATATACATGTTGGAGAACAATATATGAACATAGGGGAATATCTAAGCTCTGTAGCAGAGCCCCCTGCGACAGTTGCGACAGTTGCGACAGTAGAGCCTGGCGGGAAGTGGATCATCTTGCGGGTATCGGGAGCGCGCACGCTGGCGCTTGTGGATTCGCTGTCCAATGCGGGCTATTCGGTCTGGACGCCGCGCCACACGCAGACGCGCCGCGTTCCCCGGTCTCGCGCTCATCGGGAACAGGACGCCGCGCTATTGCCGACCTTCGCCTTTGCGCGCGCCGAGCACCAGTCCGATCTAATGTCCATCGTATCGAGCCCGAGCCGGCGGCACCCGCAATTCAGCATCTTCCACTATGGCGACGGCATCCCGAAGATAACCGACGCCTCTCTCGGCTCGCTGCGTGTGGCGGAGAACCGGGCGATCCTGCGACGGAAGGTTCGGCGAGCCAGCAAGGGCGAGCCGCTGGCCGTCGGCGCTGTCGTCGACATGCCGGAGGGTGCATTCGCGGGCCTCTCCGGCACCGTCACGGAATCGAACGGTAAGCACACCATGGTCTTTCTGCCGGGATGGTGGACAGAAATCGAAGTCGACACTTCCCTTCTGCGCCAAGATTAGGCATATAGGGACCAGCCGAAGGGCACCGTCGCTCTAGCGACCAGGCGAGCACAGTGCTGAGCGGGTTAAACCTTGCTCCCCTCGCCACCTACCACGGGACTGCGGTTTCGGGGTCGTCCTACGGCATGATCAATTCAATGCAGGATAGAGCAGTCCGGTAGCTCGTCGGGTTCATACTCCGAAGGTCGCGGGTTCGAATCCCGCTCCTGCGTCCAGATAGCGAGGGCCGATGCCCAGCAAGCCCCCGAACCTCCGCACCCGACCCCGCGCGCCGTGCATCGCGTCGAACTGGAACAAGCGGGCATCCCGGCAAGAGCGCGGCTATGGGCGTGCCCACGACCTGATGCGTGCCCAGGTGCTGCGCGAGGAACCGCTGTGCAGGATCTGCAATAAGGCAGGACGGATCACCGCGGCGACGATCGCCGACCACCGCATCCCGAAGGCTGAAGGCGGATCGGACGAACGAACCAACTATCAGGCCCTGTGCCGCCCCTGCCATACCGTGAAGACGGCGGCAGAGAGCGCGAGGGCGAAAGCGAGGAAGCGAACATGATGGGCTTGCTCATGAGGCACACACCCAAGAGTGAGGAGCCGAAGATGGCCAGTCGCGAACTACTCGTGAAGGTGTGTGACGCACCAGGCGGTGGGCAAGGCGAGCGAGCGCTGGTGCTATGCGATCGCAACGGCCATCCGCTTCCCGGACAGACTGCCGTCGACACCCGCGCATCGATCGGCGAGGACGCGTTCATCACCGTGACGTTCCGCATCGACGGGGCAATGGTCTGCTGGGCATGAGCATGATCTATCCGCTCAACGTGAACGCCCCTGCAAAGGATATCACGATCCGCATGCGTGTCACTGGCGTAAAGCGCTTCACCTTCCGCATCGGGTTGGCATTGCAGGTCCTGCGCTTCGCCTCGCTGATCCTGCCGACGAAGTCAGAGATCAAGGTCGAGATGGAGGATGACGCCAAGCCGAACAGGGTGGCACGCCATCGGGCGTGACGCCGATCGGGGAGGGGGTGGGTCAAAAGTCCGGACGCGCACCTATGGGGACCGCGTTGTGGGGTCTTTTTTTTGCACGCGCGAATTAAACTTCGGGGCGCAATTAAATTTCAAAGGGGGTGCGGCTTGGCCGAAATCCTCGCTTCCCTGGTCCAGCGGCCGGCGATCTACAGCCGGAACGCGATCAGCTACATGACTGCGCGCAGTTGGCGGGCCGACGTGAAGGCGGACACGATCCGCGCACTGAAGACGGCGAAGGCGCACGGCTGTTCCGACACCTGCGATGCTGGCGTCTCCGACATCGCTGCGATCATCCGCAAGCTGTTCGGATCCAGTCCGAAAGCGTCCATCACATCGGTGCCCTGCGGTCATAGCCGGGTGCCTGACTGCCTGGGCAGGCGTCTCGCCGAAGGCGTCGCCGCCGATCTGGGCATCCCATTCGTCCAGTGCTGGGCCGATCGCTTCGTCGATGGCGTCTCGCACCCGAAGGAATTTCACAAGCTGCCGCCCCTCGAATGGGTCGCGACACCTCCGCCAGCGCTGATCGTAGTCGACGATGTCGCGACGTCGGGCTGGCATCTGGAGGAAGCGCTGACCGCGCTGCGCGATCGCGGCGTCGAGGCATTCGGCATCGCATGGATTGGAGGCACGCGTGGCCCGGATCGCGATAGTGGGAAGCCGGAAGCGCCTCGATCGATCTTCAGTGGAAGCGGCCGTAAATGGGCTGGAGCCCGATGACGTGGTGATCAGCGGCGGATGCCGTGGCGTTGATATATGGGCGGCCGATGCCGCGCGCGCTCGCGGCCTCCAGGTCGTCGAGCATCTACCCGACCTGAAGGGCGTTCGAAGCCGCGGGGAATCAACCCGGCGCTATTACGCTCGCAACCAGGTGGTCGTCGACGACTGCGATCAGGTGATTGCGTTCGTCTCCACCGATCGTCGCGGCGGGACAGAGGATACGATCGATCGCGCTCACGCGGCCGGCAAGCCGGTGACGCTGACATGAAACCTGGCCGCAAGCCGGAGCCCCGCAGCGTGAAGGAAGCGCGCGGCACCCTCCGCCCTTATCGTGACGCGAAGACCGGCGAGGTCACGGTGCCGGGCTCGCCCCCTGCCATGCCCGACTATCTCACGCCCGAGGCGATCGACGTTTGGCAGGAAGAGATTGGCCGGGCGATGATCGCGGGCGTCACCGAGGTCGATAGTTCGCACTTCGCCCGATACTGTTCAACTGAAGCGCTGGTGCGCGCCGCCTTCAATGCCGGCCAGCCTCCGCCCGCAGCCTATCTGACGGTCCTTCGCCAATATGCGGAGCTGATGGGCATCGCGGGCCGCAAGAGCCGTGTCGGCAAGGTGGCGGATGACCCGAGCAAAAACACAAACCCGTTCAGCCGAAACGGAAGCCGGGCACGCTAGAGATTATGCCGCCATCGCCCTCGCCTATGCCAAGAAGGCTGCGGGGGACAAGGATCAGGTCGAGCACTGCAAGTTCGTTCGACAGGCCGCACAGCGCCACCTCGACGACCTGAAGGCGTCGCGATCGAAGATCTACCTGTTCCGCTTCGACGAGTGGCACGCCAACGACGTCTGCGACTTCATCGAGAAGCTGCCTCACATCGAGGGGCAGTGGGACACCCCGACGATCACGCTGGAGCCGGCGCAGATCTTCATCCTCGCAATGGTGTTCGGCTGGCGCGAGAAAGCCACCGGGCTCCGCCGATTCACCGACGTCTATATCGAGATGGCGCGCAAGGGCGCCAAGTCGACGCTGACCGCGGGCGTGATCCTCTATTGCCTGTGCTGCGAAGAGGAGCCCGGCCCGCTCAACCTGATCGGCGCAACCACCGGCGCCCAGGCGCTCAAGGTGTTCAAGCCCGCGAAGGAGATGGTGTCGAAGCTGGCATCGCTCCGCGAAGCCTTCGGGCTGAAGGTATGGGCGAAGGCGATCGAATGCCTGGACAATGGCGGCGTCATCCACACGATCAACGCGAAGGGTTCGACCCAGGACGGGCACAACCCGCATTGCGCGGTCCTCGACGAGCTGCACGCCCATAAGGATCGATCGCTCTACGACGTGATCCACTCGGCCGACGGCGCCCGGCGGAACCCGCTGTATTGGAAGATCACCACCGCCGGCACGAACACGCATGGCGTCTGCTATGAGGTCCGCACCTTCCTGACGAAGGTGCTGGCCGGGCTCATCACCGCCGATCACGTCTTCGGCATCATCTTCACGCTGGACGGCCCCACCGACTTCACGCCCGAACGTACCGTGGGCGACGATCCCTATGACGAGCGGAACTGGCCGAAAGCCAATCCGCTGATGCCGGTGACGCCATCGCTGAAGTCGATGCGCGGCCTCGCCATCCTCGCCAAGGGGTCACCCGGTAGCGAGACCGAGTTTTTCACGAAGCGCCTCAACCGCTGGATGGGCGCCGCGACCGCCTGGTTGAGTGCGCCGGCCTGGATCGCCTGCACGAACAAGGCGCTTCGCCTCAGTGATTTCCGGGGGCTCGACTGCTACATCGGCGCCGATCTCGCCGACAAGGACGACATCACGGCGGTCTCGCTGGTCGCCCTCGATCGCGAAGGCCGGTTGCTGGTGAAGACATGGTTCTTCCTGCCCGAGGTCGCGCTGAGCCGGGCGGACCCCGCTTCGAAGCAGATCGTCGAGCTTTATCGTCAATGGAAGGATGGCCGCTGGCTCTGGACGACGCCCGGCGACTTCGTCGATCATAACCGCGTCGAGCGCCATATCCGCCGGCTGGCCGGTGTACTGTCGATCAAGAATGTCGTCTTCGATCAATTCGCAGCCGGCCAGGCAATGGCCTCGCGGCTGAACGAGGACCTGGACGGCGGCGACGGCGACTTTGCCTCCATCCTCCACAAGAACGCCGGCAACGTCACTGACCCCGCCAAGGATTTCGAGGCCCGGATCAAAGCCGGTCCTCACCTGATCCAGCACGACGGCAACCCGGTCATGAACTGGATGATCGGCAACGCCGTGGTCACGCGCCATGTCAACGGATCGATCTTGCCGAAGAAGGAGACGACCATGTCCCCGAACAAGATCGACGGCATCGACGCTGTGATCAACGCAATGAAGCCGATGCAGCTTCCGCCACAGGAAAGCGACGTCGCCGCCCTTCTGGCGAGCCTTGCCTGATGAGCTGGTTCACCGGCTTCATCGATCGCCTGAGCGGCATTATCCGCCTGGGCACGCGCACCAGTGCGGACGGCGGCCCCGGCACCGCGAACACCGCGGGCGAGATCGTCACCGAGCGTACCGTATTCGCGCTGCCAACGGCTGCGGCATGCATCATGCTTCTGGCCGGGACGCAGGCCACCCTGCCCCTGATGGTGTATCGGCCGAAGGGCGCGGGCCGGGAGGCTGCCACAGACCATTGGCTCTATCGCATCCTGCACGATGATCCGAATGCCGATCAGACCGCGGTCGACTTCTGGGAATTTCTATGCGTCTCGCTGGAGTTGCAGGGCGACGGTATCGCTGAAAAGCTTCGCGGCTCGGGCGGGCAGATCATTGGGCTCGACCCGCTGCCGCCCGGTATCGTCTCCCGCGGCCGGCGGTCAGACGGCGAGATCGAATATCGTTGGACATGGAACGGCAAATCGCGCGTCGAGACGAGCGAGAATATTCTTCACATCCGGGGCTTCGGCGGCGATCCGCTGGGCGGACTGTCGACGCTGTCCTTTGGTGCCGAGACCTTCGGCTATGCGCGGGCGCTCAATCGCACGTCGAGCACAGTCGTCAAGAACGCCATGCGTCCCAGCGGGGTCTATCAGAGCGACGCGAAAGTCACCGCCGAACAGGTGAAGGAAGTCGAGGAACTGCTCGAGCGCAAATATCAGGGCGCATCGAATGCCGGCCGCCCGATGGTGCTCGGACACGGGCTCAAATGGCAACAGCTCACCATGTCGCCGGCCGACCTGGAGATGCTGGAATCGAAAGGCTTCTCGGTCGAAGAGATCTGTCGGCTGTTCGGCGTTCCGCCACACATGATCGGCCATACGGCGGGCAATACCCAGCTCGGTAGCAGCATCACCGACATGACCCGAAGCTTCGAGAAATTCACACTTCGCCGCCGCCTCAAGAAGATCGAGGCCGCTTTGCGCAAGCAGTTGCTGACGCCCGAAGACATCGCCCGCGGCATCACGATCGAGTTCAACATGGAGGGCCTGTTGCGCGGCTCCCCCGCCGAGCGCGCGGCCTTCTACGGCGCTGGCCTGGATAAGGGCTGGCTCAACGTCAACCAGGTCTGCGCCTTCGAGAATTTCCCGCCGGTGCCCGGCGGGGACATCAACCGTGTCCAGATGCAGAACGTCCCCCTCACCATGACGGCCACGCCCACCGCGATCAACGCCACTCCGGCGGCCGAATAGGAGCGATCATGTCCCTGCTCACCAAGGACAGCGGCGAACCGCTGGACATCAAGGCTATCGCCGACGACGGCAGCTTCGAGGGCTACGGCTCGATCTTCGGCAATGTCGACAGCTATGGCGAGGTCGTCGAACCCGGCGCCTTCACCCAGTCGCTGGCTGAGGCCGGCACGAAGGCGCCCACCGTCAAGATGCTTTGGCAGCATGACAGCGAACAGCCGATCGGCGTTTGGGAGGATCTGCGCGAGGATCGCAAAGGTCTGAAGGTGCGCGGCCGGCTGTTGATCGACGAGGTCGCGAAGGCGCGCGAAGCCTATGCGCTGTTGAAGGCAGGCGCCCTGGACGGACTGTCGATCGGCTATCGCACGCTCGATGCGGGCCCGCACGCCACGAAGCCGGCCGTCGTTTCGCTCAAGAAGTTGAAACTGAGAGAGGTCTCGATCGTCACGTTTGCCGCGAATGATCGCGCGCGCGTCGAGGCCGTGAAACATATTCTGGCGGCCGGCAATGTGCCGACTGTCCGCGAGTTTGAGGATTTCCTGCGGGATGCAGGCGGATTCTCGAAATCCTTGGCCGTGGCGATCGCGGGCAAGGCAGCGCCGCATCTTCGGGGGGAGCCCGAAGCGAAGGCCGATGACCACCTGCGCAGGTTCCTTGAGGTCCTGCGCGCCTGACCTTCCACACTCCCCACTGGAGAAAAATCATGACGAAGCGTTCCCTTCTCGCTGGCGCTCGCGCCGGCTTCAATCCCCGGATCGGCATCATGACCAAGGCTGAGCGCAGCCTGGGTCGCTATATTCGCGATGGCGAGGGCCACCCCGAAACCAAGTCGGTCGAACAGATGGCCGACGATCTGCGCAAGTCGATCGACAAGAAGCACGAGGAAGTGCTGAAAAAGGCGGACGACGCCATGGCAGAGGCCAAGCGGGTCGGCGGGCTTTCGGAGGAGACCAAGAAGACGGTCGACGAGGCGCTGACCGGCATCAACGTCCTGCGCGAACAGCTCAGCCAGGTTGAGCAAAAAATGGCCCGCAAGCCCGGCGACGGCGACGATGAGGTCAAGTCGTATGGCGGCCAGGTCGTCGATGCCGATCGCTTCAAGGCGTTTGCCGAGAAGGGTTTCGACGGCAGCATCCGGATCGAGCTGAAGGATTCGGATCGCGTGAAGGCGATCACGGCCGCCCAGGCTGCGGCATGGAGCATGCGCGACCCGACGGTCGTCTCGCTTCCGCGTCGTGAGCTGACGATCCGGGATCTGCTGACCGTCGTTCCCACGACCAGCGGCAGCATCGACTATGCCCGGCAGACCACCCGCACCAACAACGCGGCCGTCGTGGCGGAAGGCGCGACCAAGCCGACCAGCAACTATATTTGGGAACTGGTCAACGCGCCGGTGCGCACCATCGCCCACCTGGCCAAGCTGACCCGGCAGGCGCTGGAAGATGCGGTCCAGCTTCAGGGCGAGGTGGATAGCGAAATGCGCTATGGTCTGGCGCTCGCCGAGGAAACCGAGCTGCTGACTGGCGACGGCACGGGCCAGCACCTTACCGGTCTGATCCCGTCCGCCACCGCCTATGCGGCACCGATCGTTGTTGCCAACCGCAACAAGATCGACGTGATCCGTCTGGCCCTGCTCCAGGCAGAGCTGGCGCTGTTCCCAACGGATGGTATCGCCCTCAACCCTGCCGACTGGGCGGACATCGAGCTGACGAAGACGGGCGACGGTGCCTATGTCTTCGCCAATCCGATGAACATGGCCGGCCCGCGGCTGTGGTCGAAGCCGGTCGTCGCCACCCCGGCAATGACCATCGACAAGTTCCTTGTCGGCGGCTTCAAGCTCCAGACGCTCTATGACCGCATGGCGCCCGAGGTCGTGATCGCGTCTGAGAACAGTGATGACTTCGAGAAGAATCTTTACACCATGCGGTGTGAGGAGCGCGTTGCGCTCGCCATCAAGAAGGCGCTCGCGCTGATCTACGGCGACTTCAGCGACGCCATCGGCTGATTGTGTGGCGGGGCGCTCGCCCCGCCCACCTTTCCCAAAGGAGAAGCATCATGGCCGAACTGGTCAATTATAAAGTCGTGCGTGAGCATACGGGCGACAAGATCACCGATGACGGCACCGTCGTTCATCACTTCGCGGTCGGCGAAACGCGCCTCGCGGATCCCACCGTCGTCGCCAATCTGGTGCCCGGTGTGCTGGAGGCGCCCAAGGGCCAGAAGGCGGAACCGCCCCACGAAAACAAGGCAGAGAAGGTCGAGGAAAACAAGGCCCCCTCGAAGGAGAAAGGCAAGTGATCCGCCGTCCGAACCCCGGCACGCTGGTGTCGGATGTCGGCGATGTCGTGGACATCGGCGGCCAGGTCGCGGGCGCGAGCATCGTCGTCGGCGCGGAGAACACCAATGTCCGCGCCATCACCATCCAGCTCAAGGACGCACAGGGCAAGGACCTCGCCCACCGCGGCGTCGTGCGGGTTGCTGTCCTGGCGGATGCCAATGGCGATGCGTTCGTCGGCACTGGCGGTTCCACGGGCATCGCGATCGGCACCGACGGCGCGCTGCTGCCGATCGTCGCCAAGAAGCTGTTCATGGCAATCTCGGAAGCTGACGGCGACATCGATCTGACCTGGACCGATACCGGGACGGAAGCGGCCTATCTGGCCGTCATCCTCCCCAATGGCCGCATGGTCATCAGCGCCGCCCTGACCAACACCTGAGGAGGCACGCATGCCCGCTTCGCGCGCAAAGGGTCCGACGACGTTCGGCACAAAGGGGCTGCCCATCGCCCCCGGCTCAACCGATCTGCCGGTCAATACAAAGGCGATCGTCTGCACTTCTGCCGGCAATGTCACACTCGTTCCCGAGGGCAACGAAAATGCCGAGACTGTCACCTTCACCGATTGTCCCGTCGGCTTCAGCCCACCCTATGTCGTGCGCCGCGTGACGGCTGCGACCGGCACATGGGCAACTGTCGCAGATTAACGAGGAGTCTCCCATGAAGATCAAGACGAAGATCGCCATCCTGAATGGCGAGCTGAAGACGAAGCCCGAAGTGAAGGACTGGCCGATCACCACCGACGGCCGGGTCGCTAAGGGTGTCACGCTCACAACCGGCGAACACCTCCCGAAAGGCCTCGCCGACGACTGGGTGAAGCGCGGCAAGGCGGTCGAGGAAGAAGAAAAGGCGACCAAGCCCGTCGAGACGCCGAAGCCCTGATATGCGTGTTCGTGTCGTCACCCGGCCTGTGCCGATCGTCACATGGGAAGATGCCGACGCGCATCTGAACCTGGCCGGCGATCTCACGCAGAAGGTTCAGGTCGAGGCCGCAATCGCGGCCGCGACCGGCAATCTCGATGGCCCGGGCGGCTGGCTGGGGCGGGCGATCGGCGCGCAGGTACTGGAGGCCTTTGTCGATAATTTCGGCTGCGGCTCCATCGTCCTGCCGTACCCGGAGATCGCGCGCGTCATCAGCGTTACCTATATCGATGCCGACGGCGCCGACCAGGTCGTCGATCCCGACGACTATGCCCTCTACGGCCAGTCTCTGACGCCGGCATTCGGTAAGTCCTGGCCGTCGCCCAGGATGCAGCGCGAAGCGGTCCAGATCCAGTATGATGCTGGCTATGACGAGGACGATCCGGCGCTCGCCGTGGTCAAGGCCGCAATCCTGTTGATGGTCGGTGACCTCTATCGTTTCCGCGAAACCACCGTGGCGGGCACGATCGCAACGAAGGTGCCGATGAGCACGACCGTCGAGAACCTGCTCGCACCTCTTCGGAAATATCCCTGATGGCGCGGATCGGCGCTGGCGAGCTTGATCGCCGCATTCAGTTCTGGCGGGTGCCGCTGACCGACGATGGCATCGCCCGCGTGCGCGGAACGCCGGTCCAGCTCGGCACGCCGCAGCCCGCGAAGAAGACGGATGTGAGCGACGGCGAGCGCGTACGGGCCGCGCAGCAAGGACAGGATCTTACCTCGCGCTTCCTCGTGCGCTCGAACCCGCTGACCATAACGATCACCGGCAAGGACTATCTGGTTTATCGGGGCAGAACCTTCGAGGTCACAGGCACGAAGGACAGCGAGGAACGCGACGACGCCATCGAGATCACCGCGATCGCGCGTCCGGACATGACCCTGTGAGGATGCGCGTTGACGGCCTGGCCGATGTCCGCCGCGCCCTTGGTGCGATTGGTAAAGCCGCTGGCAATGCTGCGCTGACCCGCGTCGGGAAGAAACGGCTTGAGCCCATGCGCGATACGGCGGTCGACCTTGCGCCGGAAGACGAGGGCGACCTGAAGGCGAGCCTGATCATCAGCACCCGGCAGGGCAAGGCTGGCCGGAAGTTCCGCGGCGATAAGGCTTCGACCGAGGTCTATATGGGCCCGAACGAACAGGGCTATCCGCAGGCACTGCCGCAGGAGATGGGCTCCCCCAACAATCCGCCGGCCGGCTACATGCGCGGCGCCTGGGACGAACATAAGGACGCGCTGCTCGAAGGCGTCGGTGAAGACCTTGCCGCCGAATTGATCAGCACGGCGGAACGAGCAGCGCGCCGCAGGCTTCGCCGGCAGGGAGGGTGACCCATGAAGCAAGTCCTTCGTGGCCTGATCCAGGGAATGTCGGACGTCACCGCGATCGTCGGCCCCCGTGTCGACTGGGGCACCCGCCCGCAGGGCGATCCGTATCCCGGCGTCTCGATCCATCTGATCAGCGGCATTCTCGACATCATGCTCGCCAAACCCGGCGCCTGGCGCGACTGCCGCGTCCAGGTCGATAGCTGGGCGACCACTGAAAAGGCCGCGGACGACATAGCCGACCTGATCGAGCGCCCCGCGCCTGACGGCCTCCATGGCCTGCGCGGCGTGATCGGCACCGTCAAACTGCGCATTTTCAGTATCGACCGGTCCAGCGATTACCATTCGACGCCGTCCGGCATCGTCTACCGCACCCGCATCGATCTGAATGTGTGGTGGGTCCGCCTCCCCTAAGTTTTACCACAGGAGAAACGTCATGGCAGCCACGGCTGAAGACACCGACATTGGTTATGGCACCCTCTTCAAAAAGAAGACGGGCCCGAGCACCTATACCGTTCTGGCCGAAGTGGTCGAGTTCAACCCGCCCGAGATGTCGCGAGACGCGGTCGATTTCACGCATATGACCAGCCCCGATATGTGGGCCGAATATAAGCCGGGAATCCGCGACGCGAACGAGTGCTCGCTCGTTTACAACCTGATCCCGGGCGAAGCGGACGACGATCTCGTGGGCGACAGCTTCGCGACCAACGTCGTCGAGGAATGGGAAGTCGAATATCCCAACGGCGCCAAGCTGGCGATCAAGGGTTTCTTCACCGCACATGCGGCCGCGACGCCGTTGCGCGACAAGATGACCGGATCCGCAACCTTCAAAATCTCGGGCAAGCCCGTGATGACGCCGGCGCCCTGATCATGGCAGCGAACAAGATCAAGGGGGAAGTCTCGTTCCCCGCTGTCGCGATCGACGGCTTCGAGAATGGCGGCGTGCTGGTGCTCGACTTCAATGCGCTGTGTCTTCTCGAAGATGCGCTGGGCGTGTCGGTCGATCAGCTCGGCGATGGAGCACTGAAATCGCCGGGCAAGATCCGAACGATCTTCCGGATCGCGCTGTCGCGCCATCACGGCGACATCAGCGCGGAAACGGCCGGCGACATCATCCAGGCGCTTGGCCTCGTCCAGGCCGTCGAGCTGGTGATCAAGGCAATGTCGGCCAGCTTCCCGGAGGCCGCCACGGACGGCACTGCGAACCCTCCGAGGAAGGGAGCGGCTGGGACTGGCAAGACTGCTACCGCTGCTGGATAGAGGCGGGGCAGTCGCCAGAGCATTTCTGGACGACCACGCCCCGTCTTTATGTCGTGACCATGGAGGCGGTCGGCAAAGCTCAGGAAGCCGAGCAGGACCGCATCATCTATCAGGCCTGGTCGACCGCGGCGCTCAGCCGGGCCAAGCGAATGCCGGAGCTGCGCAAGCTGCTGTCCCGCGAGCGCGAAGACCCGCGTAAACGGAAGCACAAGGGATGGAAGGCGCAGGCCGCAGCCTGGGAAGCATTCCTTGGCGGCAAGCCGAAGAAGGGGAAGAAGGGCTAATCGACTGGTGGCCCGGCCGCCACCTGCTCCTTGCAAATCAAGCTCACGAAGACGTCGTCCTCGCCGTCCTCCAGCACCTTGTCTCGCACCACGCGCCCAGCATCGTCGAACGATACGTAATATACTCGCCAGCCGGTGTAGGCGCCCATCCGGTTCTTCGCGTTAAGCCAGCCGCAATAAGTCGTGCGGCTCTTTTCCTGGTTTGGCCACTTCCATCGAATTGACGTGCCGTCATAAAATTTCGTGTCGAAATACTTTTTGATCGCGATCTGTTTGGGCATCGGCAGCGGACCTGGTGTCCGGAAATATCCCGGCGGAAACGGCACTCGCTTCTTGCATTCAGCGCCTCTCGCCAATTGGTCTTTGCCCAGGGGCGTTGAGTCGTCTGGACTTAGGCAGGAGCCCGGCGCGGCAGCCGCCAATAGCAACAATATCCACATGATCCACCTCCGGCGCCGATGAGTATTCGGCGCCCGAGCGCGTGTCCAGTTCGGGGGATTGCCCATGGCATCCAGCATCATCGGCCAGCTCCGAATCATTCTCGGAATTGATGCGGCGGACGTCGGTCGCGGTGCGGCCGATGCGGAGCGTCGGATGACCTTGCTGACCAAGCGCATGGAAAAGATGGGCAAACGGATCAGCGGCATCGGGCTCGGGCTCTCCGCCGCGCTCTCGGTGCCATTCGCGGCACTGGTCCGCGAGGCGATCCCGGCCGCGAAGGAAAGCGCACAGGCGATCGGGCAGGTCGAGGCGGCGCTCAAGAGTATGGGCAGCGCCGCAGGGAGAAATTCGGAGCAGCTTCAGGAGCAGGCCAAGGGCCTGATGCGGTTGTCGACATTCGATGACGACGAGATCCTGCGCAAGGTCACCGCAAATCTGTTGACCTTCGGCAATGTGGCCAAGGAGCAGTTTGATCGCGCGCAGCTCGCCGCGGTGGATCTTTCCACCCGCATGGGCGGCGACCTTCAGGCGGCGACCCTGCTGGTCGGCAAGAGCCTCAACGACCCTGTGAAGGGTATGGCGGCGTTGCGTCGAGTCGGCATCCAACTGACCGAGCAACAGAAATCCCAGATTGAAGGTTTCGTCAAAACCAACCAGCTCGCGAAGGCGCAGGGCATCATCCTGACCGAGCTGGAGCGCCAGTTCGGCGGCTCCGCCAAGGCGATGCGCGATGCGACGCCGGGCATGGACCTTAAGAACGCTTGGGATGATTTCAACGAGACCGTCGGCGGAATCGTGCTGAAGGTGCTGCCGCCGCTGACCGCGATGCTCGCGACTGTGCTCGACAGGTTCAACGAGTTGTCGCCCGGCGCACAGCAATTCGCGGTGGCCGGCGCCGCTATCGCCGCCGCCATTGGCCCCGTCGTCACCGTGCTTGGTGGTCTGGTGTCACTGGCCGCGGGCCTGGTGCCCGTGTTCGCGCCGCTGATCGCCCTGATCGGTGAGGCGGGGCTTGTTGCCGCGCTTGGCGCCGCTGCGACGGCGGCAGCGCCGTTCATCGCCGCAGGCGCCGCGATCGCCGCCGTCTGGCTCGCATTCGGCGATCGTATCGGGCCGGTGCTTACGGAGATCGGCAGCAAATTCCAGGAGGTGCTTGGGCCCAAAATCTTGTCGCTGATCCAGACGATCAGCGGTGTCCTAACAGAACTTTGGAATGGCCCGCTCGGTGAATTGGCGCGCGGTGTGATCGCGACGCTGGGCGACCTGCTCGCCGGACTTCTGAAGGTTTTCGGAGAGGTCGCGCTTCGCGCCATTTCGGGCTTCGTCGAGCTGCTGAAGGCCAGCTTTGATACCATTGGCAATGCGTTGAAGATCGTCACGAGCCTGCTGAATGGCGACTTCGCGGGCGCATGGGAAGCGACGAAGAAGCTGGTATCGGACGCTGCGCAAGGCTGGCTCCGCATATTCGAGGCGATACTGCCGGGGATAACCGGCATGGTCGGCCGCCTCTACGCCGCCATCAAATACTGGCTCCTGGACAAGCTTGGTCAGGTCTGGGATTGGGTCGAGCGCAAGGTGCGCGGCGTCGGCGAGGCCTTCGCCTGGCTCTACGACGTCGTCGTCGGCCATAGCTACATCCCCGACATGGTCGACGAGATCGGCCAGCATATGGCGCGGCTCGACAAGGAGATGGTCGAGCCGACGAAGAAGGCGACAACTAAAGCCGAACAGGCATTTCAGTCGTTGCGTGACAAAGTGCGCGGCCTGATGGGCGAGCTCTATCCAGAGCTGAAGCTGTTCAATGAATTTAAGGCCGACATGGCAGACATGCCGAAGGTCCTCGCAAAAGATGGATTCACCGAAGAGCAAATCGCGGACGCGCTACGGCGGCGCACGCGTAAGTATGCGGATGAACGCTGGGGCAAAGACGACCTCGACTTCCCCGATTCCGATGTCCTCGACCGCGACCCGCCACCACTCCTGCCAAAGACGATCCCGGACGAAACCGCCGCCAATCTGCGTCAGACCTTTCGCGACACCTTCAGCGACGGCCTGCGCGCTGCGCTGAACGGCGACTTCAAAGGTTTCTTCAAATCGTGGCTGACCGACACCGCGGCGCGGGGCCTTGAGGCCGCCATGAACAAGCTCGCCGATGGTCTGGCGGACCTTTTCAGTCGCATCTTCGGGGCCGCCGGGCAAAGCGGTGGGAGCGGCGGTGATATATTCAGTTCGATCGGCAAGGCGCTGGGCACTGTTTTTGGATCCGGCACGTTCGGCGGCGGGCCTAATCCGGACGGCTCGACGAGCCTGACCAGCAAATCGAGCGCGAACTTTCCCAAGTTCGCGAACGGCGGCAGCTTCGAAATCGGCGGGCGTCCCGGCATCGATCGCAACCTCGTCCAGTTCTGGGGTTCGAAGGACGAGGTCGTCGACATCCGCAAGAAGGGCGCGGATCGCGGCCCAGGTGGTGACGTGTTCCGTTTCGACCTGCGCGGCGCGGTCATGACGCAGGACCTGCTCAACCAGATGAACGCGATCGGCGCAGGCTCTGCTCAGGCTGGCACCGTCGGTGGCGCGGGGATGGTTGCCTATAAGCGCAGCCGGAGCTTGGTCCGTTGATCCAGCTTCCCGCAATCCCCTCACCAAATGACGCGTCCGCCCGCCTCATCGATTTCGGTGGCGTGTTGCGGCCGGGTCTCGGTGGGAAGCTGCTACGTCTCAATCGGCAGGGCAACCGCTTTGCGATCGACGTCACCTATCCGCCGATCCCGGCCGATGACGGCAAGGTCTTTGTCTCACGGCTGATCCGCGGCAAGCGCGAGGGGATCCGCATCCCCATGCCCCTGCTCGGCGTCGACCAGGGAGCGCCCGGATCGCCCGTCGTCAACGGGGCGGGACAGGCAGGACTGACCCTCAACGTCCGAAACGCTACGCCCGGCTATGAGGCGCTTGAGGGCTATTGGGTGTCGATCGTCTCGGCGACCGGCCAGCACTATCTGCACAATATCAGCGCCGCGTCGACCGCGAGCGGCGGCGGGCTGATCGCGCTGTCGATCGAGCCGATGCTCCGCGTCCGCTTCGCCGACGGGTGCGCGGTCCATCTGGTCGCACCGATGATCGAGGGCATGGTCGTCGGCGACGAAGCCGAATGGCGGCTGGCCGTCAACCACATGAACAGCATCGCATTCACGATCGAGGAGGCGGAATAGATGGACCGCGTTCTCCTGGTCGGGCTGGTCAAGATCGAGCTGCCCGGTAAGACGCTGCGCCTGTGCGACGGCGGCTTCCTGAATGTGGGCGCCGAGCAATATTCCAGTTCCGACGCGGATTTCGGCACGATCGAAAAGGTCGAATCGCTGGAGGAAGGCGTCGGCGACGAGGTGCCGGCGGGCCGCTTGACCTTCCTGCCCAAGACCACGGCAGCCGCGGCGGACCTGTCGGCCCCCGGCATGCAAGGCAGCCGCATGCGGTTCTGGATCGCAGAGGTCAACGAAGCGACCGGAGCAGTGATCGGCACGCCTGACCTTCAGGCCGACATGCAGGCCGATCAGACCACCCTTCGCACCGGTCGAGGTACGCGCCGCCTCGACATGAATTTCGTGTCCCGGCTCGAACGCCTGTTCGCGATCAACGAGGGCAATTCGCTTAGCCCGCGATTTCACAAGACCGTCTGGCCCGGCGAGCTGGGCGAGGACAACGCCACCGGGCTCAGCGTTTCGGTCGCCTGGGGCGTCGAGGCGGCTCCGCGCGGATCCAGCATGACCGGTTTCGTTCCCGCCTGGGGCGGCACCAAGCTTCAAGAGTTGATCAATGGGTACTGACCTGGCCGCCCGCACGACAGCGACCAATCGAACGATCAAGAAATTTCGCACCCGGCCCTTCGACTGGAAGGCGCAAGCAACGTGCATCCACCTTGCCCGGACCCAGCTCCGCAACCTGGGACATCGGCCGCCGCGCATCCCGGATTTCCAGTCGCCCACTGGCGCGCGGCGCGCTCTGAAACAGACCGGTTTCGCTGACATGACCGCGTTGCTGGATTCGATGCTCGAGCGGATCGCACCTGCGCGCATGATCGTCGGCGACCTGGCGCTCCTGGAGGGCAATGACGGGTTCGATAGCATCGTCATTTTCGCGGGCGGCAAGGTGCTGGGCTGGCACCCGGACGATTTGAGCGGGCTTCGCCCGATGACACCATTCGAAATCAAGGCCGCATGGCGGACATGAGGGGGCGCGAATGAGTTCCGTATTTCGCGCCGTCGCCGCTGTCGCCGGCGTCGTCGCCATGATCCCCGGCCCGTGGCAGCCGATCGCGGCGGCCGTGGCGGTCACCGCCTCGATCGGCGCGCAGCTCACTGCGAAGAAGCCCGCGGCTCGCGGATCAGCGAGCGGCATCCTTGTTATGGCCGATGCGCCATCGCCGTACCTGATGGGGCGCACCTATTCGGGCGGCGTGATGCGCCACGACGTCGGCTATGGCGGCACCGTCAACAGCGTGCCCAATCCGTATCGCGGCCTCGTGATGACCTATTCGGTCGCGGGCCCGGTGAACGGCCTGGTGGGGAAATATGCCGATTTCGCGGCCCTGCCGATGTCCGGCACCGCTGGCACGGGCTATTGGGCTGGTTTCCTTTACGCCGCGCACCAGCTTGGCGCGACGCCCGAAGCGGCGGCGCTCGCACCGAACTGGGCCGGCATGCCAAATTGGACGGCGGCGCATAAGCTGTCGGGCAAAGCGGCCATCCTGTGGAACCTGAAATTCGACAAGAAGGGCAAGGTCTTCGCGGGCGGCGTTCCGCAGCTCGGCGCGATTTGGGAGGGGGTTCGCGCCTATGACCCTCGCGCGGACAGCACCTATCCGGGCGGCTCCGGCACGCAACGCATCAACAATGAGGCGACCTGGACCTATACCGAGAATCCGGCGCTGCACGCCCTCACCTATGTCTATGGCCGGTATCAGAACAGCAAGAAGGTTTTCGGCATCGGCCAATCGGTCGACGGCATCGAGGTCGCGCATTTCGTCGAGCTGGCGAATGTCTGCGATGCGAACGGCTGGAAGGTCGGCGGCACCATCTACGAGCCGGGCGACCGTTGGCAGAACCTGAAGGATATTCTCGCGGCCGGCGGCGCGGAGCCTGTGTTCACGGGCGGGAAGATTGGCCTCCGCATAAACGCGCCCCGGATCGCCCTCGACACGATCACGGCCGAAGACCTGTCGGACGAGGACATCAGCGTCACCGCCATGCAGACGTGGCGGGCTCGCATCAACGGTATCGTGCCGAAATACCGCAGCGAGGCGCACAAGTGGGAATATGTCCCCTCTGCCCTCGTCACGGTTCCCACCTATGTGACCGAGGACGGCGAGGAGAAGAACGAGGAGCGCCAGTGGAATCTGGTGCAGGACAAGGACCAGGTCGCGCAGCTCGCCGCCTATGACCTGGTCAATGCGCGCGAGCTGGGCCCGATCGATATTGTCTGCAAGCCGCGGCTGCGCGGATTTGGCGCGGGCGACATGCTCATTGTCGATTTGCCCGATGCAGGCTTGATGGAGCAGCCTTGCATCATCCTGCGAAAGTCGGTCGACCCGGCGACGCTGAAGGTGACGCTGTCGCTGATCGGCGAGACCGAGGCCAAGCACGATTATGCGCTCGGCAGGACTGGTACACCGCCGCCCACGCCCACCCTGACCGCACCGCAGGAGATCGATGACGCAGCGGTTCTCAGCCGAAATGACTATAACTCTCGCGGCGCATGGGCCGCCGGCACCGCCTATCTCGTCGACGATCTATTCACCTATGGCGGATCGACCTATGTTGTCACCACGGCGCACACATCGTCCGCCGGATCCCCGCCGCCCAATGCCAATGTGGCCGTGTTCGCCGCCGCCGGCGTCAACACCTCCACGGTGGTTCTGTATCGCCGCAGCGATAGCGCGACGCCTCCGGCCGTCCCCGCGACGACCCTGACCTATACGTTTCTCACGGGCGCGCTCACCGGCACGCTATCGGGGTGGTCGCTTAGCGATCCTGGCATCGGCAGCGGTTCGAACCGCTGGGAAATCCGCGCCTATCCCGCATCCACCGCACCGACGGCTTCGATCCTGACCGGTGCCTGGTCGGCTCCGGCGCTGACCCAGGCTGAGACCCTGTCAAATTCGGCTTTGACTGTGAGCGCTACCGGCGTTCCTGCCGCGGCGGACGGCACCGTTTCACCAGCCAATCTCGCCGCGCTCGGCTCGCAATTCATGGTCAAGCGCGACGAGGCCGACATTACCAATGACGCGGCCGTTGCGTTCACCGTCGTGAGCGAGCCTGACGGTGACATATCGATCAACACCGCGACGAATGTTCCTGTTTCGGGAAAGCCCAAGGGCTGGATCACCGTCCATTCGCTGACTGCGGACATTGCGACCTTCGTCGTCCGGGCGACGATCGGCGGCGCCGGCGGCAAGCAGATCGACAAGACTTATCGCGTCACCAAGGATAGGGGGATCCCGGGTGAGCCGGGGATCAGCACGTCGCTGGTGACCCTGTACAAGCGGACAGCAACCAACGTCGCGCCGGCAGTGCCGGACAACAACATCACGTTCACATTCGCCGACAACAGCCTGTCGGGCAGCCTGGACGGCTGGAGCCAGACCGAGCCCGCGGTGACAGTCGGATCCTATCTCTGGGAAACCTTCGCCTGGGCGGCGGGCACGGCGACGACATTCGTCATCACGCCTTCGCTGTGGCTCGCGACACCGAACCTCTTGCGCAACGACGACTATCGCACAGAGTCAAACGCTCTTGGCTTCACTGTGCCCGCCGAGGCGGACGGCACCGTCGACCCCGGCTACCTGACGTCGCTGGAGGGGCAACTCTATTTCCGTACCTCCAGTGCGATCTTGGTGGGGCCGAGCAACGATACTGCCGGCGTCACCCTGGCGGTGGTCTCGGCTGGTGGGGGCACGGCGACGGTCAACACGGCGACGAACACGCCGACGACGGGCAAGCCCAAGGGGTATTTCAAGATTACCGGGCTCGCGGCAGGGCTGGGGCAAACCTCTGTCGTCTTCAAAGCGACCTATGGCGGCGTCGATTATCCGACGGTGCCGATCGTCGTCAGCAAGGCGCTTGCCGGGCAGGAGGCCTATGGCCTCAAGCTGACCCAGACCCGCGACCGCCTGACCCGCAACGCCTGGGGGCGGCTCGATCCCACGACGCAGACTTTCGTCTTTGTCCCCGAGCGTGAGAATTTCACGGCTGGCACGGTGACATGGGAGGTTCGCAACGCCGACAATGTGATCGTGGGCACAGCGCCGACCTATGGCACGGTGGTCAGCGGCAATTTCCAAATGACCGAAGCTCAGGTGATCGCGGCGGCGGGCACGACGCGCGGCGTCATCGTGTTCATCTATGACACGGGCGGCGGCGGCAAATATGCCTCGGCAAGCGTGTGGACCGATGGCGTCGGCGGGAGCAGTTGGAACGACTGGCCCGATCCCCAGCTCAACACGTTGGATAGTCTTTTCACTGGCGGCGCACTGGCTGCACCCTTCAGCATTCAGACCAATGGCGCGGCGCTCGGCTATAAATATGCCAACTTCGTGCGGATCGTGTCGACCACGACGCCGTCCAGCGAGTTCTTCGCCGAAGTGTTCGAAAAGCTACCGGTGCGTGGGCAGGGTGAAGCCTTCTATTGGGGCTATACCGGCGGCAAGGGTGTGGGATCCGGCGCGATCGGCGGAGGCATCTACCTGATCTTCCGCGACGTGGACGGCAACCAGGTCGGTACGACACAGAAGCTGTTCAACACGACGGCAATGACCCCCACGGGCGACTGGCCAACGGTCAATGGCACGCCCGTCCTCGCGCCTGCAGATGCCGCCTATGTCGAGGGCGGATATTACCGCAACGCGCATGGCGCGATCACGTCGAGCCAGTATCAGATTGTGAACGCATATCTTTCGCGATCTGCGCCGAATGCGAACAATACCGAAGCGACCGTGCCGCTCCTGAAAGGCGTCAACGAGATCCAGACGGTCAATGTTTCGTACACCGGCGTCGTCAAATCATATCCAAAGACCCTGCGAATGTATCGCTACCAAGGGTTGGTCGACGTGTCGGAGTCGACGACCTGGTCGTTGATCAACGTCACGACGGGTATCACGGCTTCGATCAGCAATACCGCAGGCTCGCGCGGTGTGATCACCATTACCGGTGTGATGGAACAGGGCACTTTCACGGTTGTATCGTCCAGGGACAACGTGAACGTCGTCCAGAAGGTATCGCTTGTCTATGTCTACGACCTGATCCCGCAGGACGGAAAGCCGTACGTTTTCGATGCGCCAACAACCGTCGACATCACGTCGACCAGTTGGACGCCCGTTATCGGCCCGCTGACCCTCGTGCCAACGATTCCGTCGATCCTTTTCTTCTTCCAGATGTTCGTTCGGATAAACAACAATGTCGGCGATCTCGCCGTGCAGGCCGAAATCGAAACGTCGCCGGGGGTTTGGTCGCCGACGGGCGTGCAATTCCTGACGCATACGCTCACCTATAACGGCGACGAACCCGTCGTCGGGACGCTGGGCGGATCCTTGAACTATAACGGCCCCAGCCCGGCCGGCTCCATCGTTGCCGGCAACCCCTACAATATCCGCTTCACCGCCCGCCTGAACCTGTTCGGCGGCACCACCACATCGATGACGATAACCGGCAGCCAATGCTGGGCGAAGGGTTGAACATGACTGACGATGGCATCCGTTCCTTTGTGGCGCCCGATCCCACACATTTCGTCCTCATGTCGGACGGATCGGTTGCGCTGCGCCACGAAAGCCAGCTTGGCGACGGCGAAGTAGGGCATCCGTTGCCGGCGAACTGGCAACAGCTTGGCGCCAATGCCTGGGATCTCGATCCGGTCTCGATGACAATGGTGGAGGCCGTTGAGCGGGAGCGCGCGACGCGCTGGGCGGCGGTCAAGCGCGTACGCGAGGCGATGTTGCTTGAGCCCGTCGAAGTCGAGGGGATCGGCTTTGTTGATACCAAAGGGGACAGTCGGGCGGTCGTGAGCGCGCTCGCGAACAAGGCCGACGAACTCTATCCCATCGAGTTCAAGCTTGCGAATAACGTCGTGCGGCCTTGCACAATGCTGGAAATGCAATCGATCGACAAGGCGCTGGAATTGTCGCGCCAGGCCATCCGCGCGGCGGCTGAGGCAATTCGCGGCGAACTTTATGACCCCGCGAACGACACCGTCGAGCTGATCCGGGCGGTCGGGGTCGACCTGACGGAGCGACTGACATGACGACGGCGCGGCAATCTTGGAGTTTGGGGCACATGCTAAACGGGTGGGCAGAGGCGTTTGTCGCCAAATATGGGGCTATCGCCCTTGGCCTGCTGTTCGGCACGAGCGCGAAATATGCGCTCGCCCTGGGCGAGGGTCGACGGGTGACAACCCGCATGGTTGTCATAGACGCGCTGTTGATCGGAATGATTGCGCTGCTGGCATCCGAGGCCGTGGCGCGACTGGGTGCCAGCGGACACACGGCGGCGACGGTGGCAGCCATCTTCGCCGTCTCCTCTGACCGTTTGATCCGCCTGGTCCGAACCCGCTTCCTCCAGCGCGTCGACGCCGAGCTTCGCGCGCAAACCAATTCGATCAAGGCGACCGTCCGCGAAGAAATCCAGGTCGAGCGCTCGGGCGCCTCGATCCTCGACGACACCATCACCGGCCGCGCCCCGACTGAATACACGGCGCTGCGTCCGCACCCCCAGCCCGATCCGGAGGATCCACAATGACCATCGAATCCATGATCGACAACACGATCGGCAAGGAGGGTGATTTCAGCAACCATCCTTCCGATCGCGGCGGGCCTACCCGGTGGGGCATCACCGAGCGCGTCGCGCGCAAGCACGGCTATGCCGGCGACATGCGCAACCTGTCGCGGGAAAAGGCGATCGCGATCTATCGGCAGGAATATGCGATCGATCCGGGTTTCGCCGCGGTGGCGGCGATCAGCCCGCGCATTGGCGAGGAGCTGTTCGACACGGGTGTGAACATGGGCCCCGGGGTGCCGGCGCTATGGTTTCAGGAATGGCTCAACGCCTTCAACGGACAAGGTCGCCTCTATCCCGACATCAAGGAGGACGGCGACATCGGCCCGGGCACGCTCAATGCCTTCCGGGCTTACCTGAAGGCGCGCGGCGCCGAAGCGGAGCGCGTGATGCTCACGGCCCTGAATTGCTCCCAGGGCGAGCGGTACAAGGTGCTGGCGCGCGGCCGGGCGGCGAACGAGGACTTCGTCTACGGTTGGATCCGGACGAGGGTGGCATGAACATCGGAGACCATGAGGGCGACCGCAAGCTGCTCGGCGCCATTGCAGGCGGCTCGCTGGTTATCATCGCAGTCATTGCCATTGGCGTGATTGCAAAGACACCGTCTGAAGCCGCGATCGGCCTGCTCGGCGTCATCGTCGGCGGACTGCTCGTCAACGGCAAGGACACCATCGGCGCGATCAAGGAGCGCTGGCTCGGCCAACAGGTGCAGCGGATGAGCGATCAGATGAGCATGACGCCGCCAATCACCACCGAGCAGGCCGCCACGGGCAAGTCTGACGATCCCGTACACACGGTCGACGAGACGAAATAATCCGCGCCGGGCGGCACCCCGGCCTATCGAAATGGAGATCATCATGAAGCGCTTGATTGTCGCGCTGATCCCGCTTGCCCTCGCGGCGTGCGGGCCGAACAGCGCGCTTAACGGGTCCGTCGGCGGGGCCGCCCCCGCTCCGCTGGCGGGCACTGCCGCAGACGAGAAGATCGGTATCGGCCTGCTCGAGGGATACGACACCTTCCTTTCGTTCGTCGATGCGCTCGACGCGGCCGGCGGCCTGCCGCCGACCAGCGCCAAGGCTCAGCGCCTGGCCGACCTGATCGACAAGACGACGGCCTATCTCCGCACCGCCGCCGCCGCGCGCCGGCTGGGCAATGCCGCGACATATGCCGAAGCCTACGCTGCCGCACAGGCGACGTTCGCTCAGGCCAAATCCGTCCTGGGAGAATGAACATGGCTGACATTTCCGACATCATCGCGGACGTGCTTGCCGTCGCCGAGAAGGTGGCGCCGCTGATCCATCCCGCAGCACCCCTCGCGATCGAGGCGGGCAAGAGCCTCATTGCGCTGATCGAGAAGGCGGCCGAGCTCGCCGACGAAACCGATCAGGCGAAGCTCGCCGCCCAGCTCGCCGAACTGGAGGCGCGGGTCTTCCCGCACGCCGACCAGACCGCCGCCAACCTTCGCCGCTGATCAGGAGAAACGACCATGGCATCCGCAATCTTCAATTCGATGATGTTCCACGAGGCGAAGGGAAACATCGATTTCGACACCGACACATTCTACGCAATGCTCGTCGATGCCACTTACACGCCGGACGTCGACGCACACGACTATCGCGATGACGTGACGGGCGAGATCGTCGGCACCGGCTATACGGCTGGCGGCGCGGCGACCGCATGCACCGTCACCCAGGACAATGCCAACAATCGCGTTTCGATCGCGTTCGCACCTGTCGCCTGGGCCGCCTCGACGATCACCGCCGCGCGCGGCGCCGTAATCTATAAGCACCGTGGCGGCGCGGCCTCTGCCGACGAGCTGGTCGCCTATGCGGACTTCGGGGGGAACAGGTCGAGCACGGCGGGGACCTTCACCGCCACCTTCACCACGCCGATCTACAAGACTGCGGTCTAAGGGGCGCGGCCATGGTCACCTGGACCACGCTGGGGAACGGCGACAAGCGTGCGTTCTTGACGTCGACGGACGCATCCCCTCTCGATGTGCCCGCGGATTGGAACAACGCCGCGAACCTGGTTGAGTGCATTGGGGCGGGGACAGGTGGCGTAACCTTCGGCCCCGGTGGTCGCGGCGGCGCATATTCGCGGAAGGCGAATGTCGCCCTGACACCCAGCGGCACCGCGGCCTTTCAGTTAGTCAGCAACGCGGGGATAGGCGGCGGCACGGGGGCAGACACTTGGTTTGTCAGCTCCGGCACGGTGATGGCCAAGGCGCCAACGAACACAGCGCAGGCACTCGCAACCGATTGTGTTGGTGATCTTGCCTATGACGGCGGTGATCGCAGCGGTACGGCAAAAGGGGGCGCCGGCGCGGCCGGGCCGGGTGGACCTGGCGCCAGCCCCAGCGGCGGCAATGGCGGCGCGGCCGGTGGAGGGCTGGGAGGCGCTGGCGGTGCAGGGGCGGTGTCCGCTGTCTCCGCCGCCCAGGCCGGTGCGCCTGGCGCTGAGTGGGGTACGCACGGATCTGGGGGAGGCGGCGGCGGCGGCTCTGGCACGAACGCACTGAGCCGCAATGGTGCACCGGGTGGCCAGTATGGAGGCGGTGGCGGTGGCGGTGCTGGCAGCCTCCAAGGCGGCGCTCCGGGCGGAGCTGGCGGCGGTGGACTGATCGTCATCACCTATACGCCGTACAGCAGCCCGGACGTCGATGCCGACGCTTCGTTGCCTGGTCAGACCGTTACACCTCCGACGGCCACCGCGACGGCGGACGTGGGCGCATCGACCGCGTTGCCGGGCCTGATGATCTCCCCGCCAGCGGCAGTTGTGACGGTCGACGTGTCCGCCGGTGCTGCGCTGCCTTCTCTGACGATCTCCGCAATATCGGCGGTCGCGATCGGTGATGGCAATGTCTCCGCCGCGCTGCCGGGTTTCACCATTTCCGCGCCGGTTGCGACCGTCACCGTTGATGTGGGGGCGGCGGGTACGCTGCCCGGCTTCACGATCTCCGCGCCCACCGCGCGCGGCGGCGAAACCGTCGTTGCAGAAACGCCGCCGGGCCGTCTCGCCGTCCTGACGGTCAACCGTTTTGCCGGGCGCACGGCCGGGCTGACCGACAACTCGGCCGCCGCGCGGATGGCGGAGCTGCCCGAGAGCCGCGCGAGCGGCCGCACCGCAAATCTGTAGGAGGCATTGTGACGATACCAGCACTTGCGGTCACCATCGCGGATCCGATGGACCCGTCTGAAATTCTCGATTGGGGCATCCCGTTCGACCCTGTCCTTGAGGATGGCGAGGGGATCGACGATGCCGACTGGACGCTCGCACTCGGCGCCGAGGCAGTCGCGCTTGGCCTGGAGATCATCGAGGGCGATCCTGACTGGCCCGACCCCATGATCGTCGACGACGAGAATAACGAACCGACGATCATCAAATTTTGGGCGCGCGTCGATCCCTCCTTTCTGGGCAATTCGGCCTTTCAATCCCCCGTGCCGCTGCCGATCGAGGCGACGATCTGGACGACCTCAAGCCCGCGCCGTCGCCGGCAGCGCACCATTCTGATCAAAGTCGTGGAGCAGTAAGCATGAGCAGGGTGGACAATGGCCGGCGCGTGCCGGTGAAATTCGGCACCTATGAGGGCGAGGCTGGCGTTGCGGTCGGGCGGCGCGGGCTTGAGGTGGCTTTCTTCGACCTGCGGCGGTCGACCAAGGTGGGGGCGATCGGCACGATCGACGGTATCGAGCACACTGTCATTGCGATCGAGCCCGGTACGGTGCGGGGAATGATCAAGCTGACCGTGGAGCCGGTCCAGTGAAGCTCGCGGTCGACCTGTCGCTCTTATCGCGGCGCCCTTCGGGCCCGTCCTATGATTCGGCAGCCGCCGCGCTGTTCGCGCGGTTCACCAGCCAGCCCAATACGATCCGCAAGGGGCAGATCAACGCGCTGATTGTCGCACTGAAGGCGGCTGGCGTGTGGTCGAAGCTGGATGCGCTTTACATCCACGCGGCGCACGACGCCCAGGCCGCGCGGCGCAATTGGGTGGCGGACGCGTACAACGAGTCTCCCGCCAATTCGCCGACCTTCACGACGGACAGGGGCTACACCGGCGACGGCGCCTCGTCATATCTGTCGACCGGCTTCAGCCCGAACACCTCGCCCAGTCCGAAATATACGCAAATCAATTGCCATATGGGCGTCTGGATCGGGACGAATGTCCCCGTGACGACGCAATGGGATTGCGGACACTCGCGCGCCCTTCTCGTCGGACTCGCCAGCACATCGGCAGCAGCTATCCGATCGAACCAGACGTCTGGCGTGTCGTTCCCTCTGCCAGCCAACACGTCCGTGGGGTGGCTTTGCCAATCGCGCAACAATCCCACGAACTTCAATGCGAAGAAGGACAGCGCGACCCCGACGACGCTCGCGCAGAATGCTTCCGGGCTTGCGATCGGCGGCGACTTCTTCTGTCTCGCAATCGCGAACATCTCGAACCTGCCGAGCAATTGGAGCACCCGCCGGGTTCAGGCCTTCCACTTCGGGGCGTATCTGACCGATGCGGAAATGGCCGCCTTCTACGCCGCTCTCAACACCTACATGACCGCCATAGGAGCCGTTTGACATGGGTACGCAGAATTATTTCATCATGGATGCCGCGGATCGGGTGACGGCAATGGGACTGGATGACGACGAGGAAGCGAGCGTGATGCCGCTGCCGGTCAATACCGCGAATCCGGGTGTCGGCATCAACCTGAACGACAGCGCCACGGGCTTCGATCCGGGCGATCCCGTCGCCCTGTCGAGCATGTATGTGGCGCCGGTGCGGATCGTGAATGATCCCGCCTATATCACTTATGCGCCGGGGTTGGTCACGTTCCTCAACGGCCTGCCCTTCGCGTTGCTGGAGAACGAAACGATCTTCATGCCGCCCGAGGAAATCTAGCGGGCGGTCACGGCTCCGCGTCAAATGCAAATGCAGCCGCGTCCCATGGGTCTTCGCCGTGCGATCGAAGTCGCTCCAAAACGGCCATTGCCTCCGCTTGATCCCGGATCATCAGGGTTTCCTCGTCATGCAGCGTCCCATCGCCGCGCGGAGCCCTGAAACGCACGTTCAGCACTGGTTCGCCATAGGCGATGCGGTTCCATTCGGCTTCGATCATCAATGATCCGTGGGGGATGCTCACGCCCCGATGCCCGCCAACTTCGCGCGCGCGGCGTCTGCGAGAAATCCGCTGCGGTTCTTGGCGACGCGATCGATGCGGGCGAGAAGCCCCTCCTCCAGCGAAATCTGGACGCGCAGCGCGCGGCCGGGCATCTCAGCTCGAACAAGGATCCGCGCCACCTCGTCGACCTCGGGGTCACGCTCAATCACCAGCAGGGACGACGGTTCGGGAATATCGTCGCCGTGCTCGGCCGACACCTCAAGATGACCTTGAAGGGCCTCCTCGGCGTTGCGGACGATTTCGTCGTCGGTGGCGCCTGCCGACGTAAGGCCGGGTAGATCGGGAAAGAAGACGCTGAAGCCAGCGCCTGCACGCTCGACGATCGCGGGATAGAATACGGTAGCCATGTTGCTCGCCCTCCTGGCGCTGAACTGGTTGTATCGGATGCCCCTTACCGAAGGGGCACCCCACTCTGCTTTTCGATGCTCTTGATCGTTCCGATCGACATCTCTGTTTTAGGGTGCGGGACGGTGACGGTGCCGGGCCGGGTGTCGTGGCGAAAGTGCTTGTGGCTTCCGCGCTGGCGAACTTCGTACCAGCCCTGCGCCTCAATCTTCCTGATCACTTCCCGGCTCGTCATCGTCTCGTCTCCCTCTGTGTGTATTCTATACACAACGACGACACAAGCCGCAAGCGGTTTCTACACAACATATACACAATCATGGGATTTTCCCATAATTCGATTCACTCGTCGGATCCCCTGCTTTTCTGCCGTTATCGGTATTCCGATTTCGAAGAATTGGCGGAAATGCGTGAGGTCGATTCACTAGTCGGATCGGGTCGGATCCAAAACGGACGAAATTATTCCAGGATCATTCCTGTGGCGCTCCGGGCTTCGGCTCGGGGCGCTATTTTTTTTGCTTCGCGTCGCTCGATCTCGGTGAAGACGTCGGCATAGAATGCGCCGTTCCGAACGCGGCTCCCGCCGCCCGCCTTTATCGCCGCGTCCTCGGCTTCACGCTGAGTGCGGAGCCAGCGGCCTTTCCGGATCGGCGTGACGTAGCGATATTCCCAGATCTCATTCACAGTCCGGACAGCTCAGTCGCGTTCGTGCTGATACTCGGGCGGAAGGCAGTCGAACGCCAGCATGTCGCGATACTCGGGTACGACCAGCGCCGCCTGGTGCGCGACGTCGTGCGGGATGTCGTGGAAGGCGACGATGTGCCAAAGGTCGATCATGAACTGCAGCTTGCGGCCGCGTTCGTCCATGTCGCGCCAGCCGCTGAAGCATGCGCCGACGCTCGACTGATAAGCCGCACTCTTCTGTGTCCGATCCGGATGGCGAATGATCTTCGCCGTCCGGTCTGCGCGATCCCAGCAAAGCATCGCGTCGTAGAGAGGGATGTCGGTCATGCCGGCGCAGCCTCATTCGATTTGGCCTCACGGACTTCCTGAAGCCACAAATCATAGGTCGGCCAGGATGCGAGCTGCGGCGAAGTCACAGAGCCGTCGGCGTGTAGGATGGTCTTATCCTCGCCGTCCCCTTCGTTCACGCCTTCCGCCGTGACCGGGTAGACGAAGCCGTCATAGCTCAGCGCCCACGCGATAACCGGATCTCGCTGGACGCCGATTCCTTCGTCGGTGCTGTACGGATGCAAAAGGAAGGTTCCGACGGCCGCCGGGGTCATGTGCTGGACGGTATTCCGCAGTGCCGCGTCCCATTCGGTTGCCTTGACCGTTGTGGTGCTGCCGTCGGACAGCGTTAGCTGCACGTTCTTCTCACCCGCGCCGCCGCCTCGGTGGGTGGACACGACGTGGCCGACCATTGCCGACAGCCGCGAAAGTTGATTGATGATCATGGGATCTCCTTCGAGTCGTTATTGACTATAGCGCGGGCAATTTGGGTCCGCACTGGGTCCGCAAATTGCCCGATGTTCCATGCCTGTTCCGCCAAAAGTGACGAGGTTTAGGGACAAAATGGCGGAAAACCCCACCGACCAGTGCAATCGCACTGCAGAGGTCAGGGGTTCGATTCCCCTCAGCTCCACCACCCCCCTTTCCAAAGCGCATCGCCGAGCCTAGCTCGGGGGCATGACCGACCAACAACCGACCCCGGCAGCAACGCTGATCGTCTTCCGCGATCGCGATGCCGCACCACCCGAGTTGCTGATCGTCAAGCGTGCGAGCGCGATGCGCTTCGCCGCCGGTGCGCTGGTCTTTCCCGGCGGGCGGGTCGATCCCGAAGACATATTGCTGGCTGGGGACGCCGCCGATCCTGAAGACGCCGCGGCGCGCATCGCCGCGATCCGCGAGACTCTCGAGGAAAGCGGGATCGCGATCGGATTCGATCCGGCGCCCGATCCCGACGCCGTCGCGGCCTTGCGCCAGTCGATGGTCGAGGGCGTGTCGTTCGGCGATGCGCTGGCACGCGGCGGCTGGCGGCTCGATCTCGACATGCTCGTCCCCTGGGCACGCTGGTGCCCCAATTTCCGCGAGACGCGCGCCTTCGACACGCGTTTCTATATCGCACGCCTGCCCGCAAACGCGCCCGAGCCGACCGTCGATGCCAGCGAGAACACGCATGTCTTCTGGGCCCATGCCGATGCAGTGCTCGATCTCGCCCGGCATGGCGAAGCACGCATCATTTTCCCCACCTGGCGCAATCTGGAGCGGCTTGCCCAATGCCCGGATTTCGACGCCGCCGTGGCCCATAGCGCGGATTTTCCGGTCCGGCTGATCCGTCCCTGGGTGGACCAGCGGGAAGGCGGCCCCTATCTGATGATCCCGGACGATCTCGGCTATCCAGTCACCGAACAGCCGCTGGGCGAGGTATGGCGAGGCTGATGCGCAAGAAGCGCAGGTCCCGCCGGTCGATGCGCAAAACCCGCCGCCTGGTCCAGACGCTGATCCTCGCCGCCATCGCCATCGCACTCGTTTTTGGCCTTTACGCCTTTTCGCGCGCGCGACCGCAGGATGTGCCCTGGACCGCGCTCGACCTGGGGCAGCCGGTCGGACTGTTCACCGGCCGCAAGATCGCGGCGCTGACCGAAGAACCGGCCTTGTGCCGCGCGCTGCTCGACCGCGCCGGCGCCCGTTACGACGCGATTCCGCCCTTTGGCGCGGACCAATGCCTGGTCGAGGATGGGCTGAAGCTGGCCGGCGGAGCGCGGCGGATCACCTTGCTGCCCGAAAACCCGCGCATGGCCTGTCCGGTCGCGGCAGGACTGGCGATGTGGGAATGGAATATCGTCCAGCCTGCAGCACGGCGCATCTTCGGACAGCGCGTCGACGCGATCGACCATCTTGGCACCTGGAATTGCCGGCATATCGCGGGCAGCAAGAGCTGGAGCCAGCACTCCACCGCCGACGCGATCGATATCGCCGGCTTCCGGCTGGCGGACGGCACGGTGATCAATGTGCTGCGCGACTGGAAGGGCGACAAGAAGAAAGCCGAGTTTCTACGCACGGTCCGCGACGGCGCCTGTGAACTGTTCTCCACCGTATTGTCGCCCGACTATAACGCCGCGCACGCCGACCATCTGCATATCGACCAGGCGCATCGCGGCGCCATGAGCCGCCGTCCCTGTCGTTGAACTCAGAAGATCCCGCCGCCCAGCATCAGGCGGATCACGCCGATACCGATCACGACAAGATTGAGGTTGCGTCCGGCGGTGCTGCGCGAAAGCACGCCGATACCGGCACCGATCACCGCGACCGGGATGATGAACCAGTTGGCCCAGCCGAGCAGGGGAATGAAGGCGAACACGGCCAGGACCAGCGCGATCGCGCCGATAACGAGCGAAACGATATTGAGCATCAGGCGGGAACTCCCGGTTCAGGGCGCGGCAGGAACCAGCGCGCGATGACGAGTCCGCCGACGACGAGCATCGCGGTGTCGCCGACGAAGAGATAGATGAAGTGCGGCCAGTCGTGGTGATACCAGATCGGCTCACCAAGATGCGCCAGCACGCCACCGGCGACGGAGAAAAGGATCACCAGTTTCGCGCGCGTGCCCGATTTCGGGTCGCGCGCGGCGACGGTCAGCAGCGCGAATCCCAGCAGCAATGCCACGATCAGTTCATGAACGAAGCCCGAAATCAGCACGCCCGGATCGGCAACGCCGAAACCGCCCGAATTATAATGGACCGTCGCGATCGGCCCCTTGCCGTACATGACCGCCCCTTCGGCCGTCGCGGCGGAGGGGATGGTGTAGGTGCCCGTGCTCCGCAGATTGGCGGCAAGCGCCTGCTGGACCGCCGCCTGTTGCGGGACGTCCGCCGAGCCGTAAGCGAGATAGGACAAGGGCGTCGCGAAGAAGATGAAGCCGGTGACGAACATCGCGATCGCCGCCGCAAACGAGCCAATCAGCATCCTGGGCATATCGGCCTCCCCTATCGATCGGGCGAGACTAGGATGCCGCGCCATGATTGACCAGAGCACTGCGCGAATGGGGAACGGTCCATCCGCAACGAGCATGCTCGTTCCAGTTCAACCGATCAGGCGTGCAGGACGTTCCCTCAGCGGGTCAGCGAGCGGACGAAACCGATCAGCCCGGTCTGGCGGCTGCGCTTCAGCCGCTCGGCTTCGAGGATCGTCTTCACCGACTCGAAGCAGCTCTGCGCATCGTCGTTGACGAGCACATAATCATAGCCGTCCCAGTGCGCGATCTCCGCCGCCGCGCGCGACATGCGCGCCTCGATCACCTCGGCGCTGTCGGTCGCGCGGCCGCGCAGGCGCCGTTCGAGTTCGTCGAGCGAGGGCGGGAAGATGAAGACGCGGACGACGTCGCCGCCGGCGATCTGGTGAAGCTGCTGCGCGCCCTGCCAGTCGATGTCGAACAGCACGTCGCGGCCCTTGGCCAGCATCTCCTCGACCGGTGCGTGCGGCGTGCCGTAGCGATGGCCGAAGACATGCGCCCATTCGAGGAATTCATGGTTCGCCACCATATCCTTGAACTTCGCGACATCGACGAAGTGATAGTCGACGCCATCCTTTTCCCCCGGCCGCATCGGGCGCGTGGTCGCGGAGACAGACATGGCAAGGCTCGGATCGGCCTTCAGCAGCTTGCGCGCGATGGTCGACTTGCCTGCGCCCGAGGGCGAGGAGAGCACGAAGAGTACGCCCCGCCGCTTGAAGCCATGCGGGTCTGACTGGATGGGATCGATCATGCCCGCTAGTGACGTGGGGAGCGCGCCGCGTCAATAATGCGTGCGTGAATGCGTGCGGGGCCAGGGGGATGCCGAATGCCGATATTCGTTGGGCTGATGCGCGCGATCAACGTCGGCAAGCGCCAGATGCCGATGAAAGAGCTGCGCGCGCTGGCCGAGACACTCGGCCATGAAGCGCCCGAGACCTATGTCGCGAGCGGCAATCTGATCTTCGGGGCAAAGGGCGCGGCCGAGGCGGTTGCGACTGAACTCGAAAAGGCGATCGAAGATCGCTTCGGCTTCTTCGCCGACGTGATTCTGCGCGATGCGCGGCACTGGAAAGCCTATCGCGACGCCAATCCGTTCGCCGATGACGCCGCGGCGATCCCCAAGATGGTCCATCTCTGCCTGGCGCGTGCACCGCTGAAATCCGGCCTGGTCGAAGGATTGCGCGAACGGGCGCAGGACGGCGAACGGATCGAACTGGTCGGCGACGGCCTGTGGGTGGATTTCGGCAGCAGCGGCGTGGCCAGATCCAAGCTCACGCCCGCATTGTTCGATAGGCTGGCGGGATCGACGGTGACGGCACGCAACTGGAACACCGTGCAGAAACTGCAGGACATGATCGAGGCCAGATCGAAGAGTTCCGTGGCATGAACGCCCCCTCGATCCGCGACATCGGTGCGCGCCATTGGGCGGCGGTTGCACTCATCCTGGCGATCACCGCCGGCGTGCTGATCTGGGCGGGGCGTTCGCCGATCTGCGCCTGCGGCACCGTCGAACTGTGGCATGGCGCGCTCGATTCGGGGAACAGCCAGCATATCGCCGACTGGTATACGCCCAGCCACATCATCCACGGCTTCCTGTTCTATGGCCTGGGCTGGTTGGTCATGCGCGGCCGCCCGCCCGGCGAACGGCTGATCCTGGCGGTCGCGATCGAGGCGGCATGGGAAATACTCGAAAACTCGCCGATCATCATCAACCGCTATCGCGATGCGACGATGGCGCTCGGCTATTCGGGAGACAGCGTGATCAATTCGGTCGCCGACGTGGCATGGATGGCGCTGGGCTTCGCCTTTGCCCGTCGCGCGCCCGTCGGGGTGACGGTTGCGCTCGCGATCGGCTTCGAACTGCTGACGCTCTGGGTGATCCGCGACAATCTGACGCTCAACGTGCTGATGCTCGCCTGGCCGATCGAGGCGATCAAGACGTGGCAAGGCGCCGGCTGAAACCGCTGGTCTCGATGTCCTAGCATATCGTGGGGAATCCGGTTTAAGTTCGATTCGATGGCTCACGATCACGCGCATTCGCATGGCGGACATTCGCATGATGGGCATTCACATGCCGGCCATTCGCACGGTCATGGCCATGCCCATGCGCCGGCGGATTTCGGGCGCGCCTTCGCGATCGGCATCGCGCTCAATATCCTGTTCGTCGCGGCCGAGGCGATTGCTGGCCTCACCACCGGATCGATGGCGCTGCTTGCGGATGCCGGGCATAATCTGTCCGACGTCATCGGTCTGCTCGTCGCCTGGGGCGGGGCGACGCTCGCCAAGCGGCCGCCGAGCAAGCGCTTCACCTACGGCCTGCGCGGATCGACGATATTGGCGGCGATGATCAACGCGCTGCTGCTGCTGATCGCGATCGGCGCGATCGCACTCGAGGCGGTGCAGCGCTTCGCGCATCCGCAACCCGTGCCCGGCGCGACGGTGATGCTGATCGCGGGGATCGGCATCCTCGTGAACGGCGGCACGGCGATGCTCTTCATGCGCGGACGCGATCACGATCTCAACATCCGCGGCGCCTATCTCCACATGGCCGCCGACGCCGCGGTCTCGGCGGGCGTGGTGATCGCCGGTGCGGTGATCCTTTACACGGGCGCGGCCTGGATCGATCCACTGGTCAGCGTCGCGATCTGCTTCGTCATCTTCTGGGGCACCTGGGGATTGCTGCGCGATTCGGTGACGATGTCGCTTGCCGGCGTCCCCGGCGAGATCGATCGCGACAAGGTGGAGATCGAGCTGCTGATCTCACCTGGCGTCACCAAGGTCCACGATCTCCACATCTGGCCGATGAGCACGACCGAGGTCGCGTTGACCGCGCATATCGTGATCCCGCGCGGTCATCCCGGCGACGATTTCCTCGAGGAAGTGCGCCACCGGCTCAAACATAAATTCGGCATCGACCATGTCACCATCCAGGTCGAAACCGGCCAGCACGGCAAATGCGACGAGGCGCACTGCCGCTGACGATCCATATCGTCGGCGGCCGTTATCGCTGCCCGTCCTGCCCGGGCGTGTCCGGCGACACCGTATCCGGCTGCTTCGCGGCGCGGCGCCGATCGAACGCCTTCTTGGCGACATAGGCGCCGCCGAGCGCGAGCCCCAAAGGCCCCAGCCGGCGAAGCCCGCCCATCGCGATCGCGCCGATCGCCGCGCCCTTCAATCCCGAACTGCCATTCCGCCTGTCGATCTCGCGCCCCACCAGCGCGCCGATGATTTTACCGATCATGCCTGTCTCCTTACCCTGGACAATGCGACGAGCGACCGCAGAGTTCCTTCGCTTTCGTTACACCTATGGCTTTGCGCGCACCGTACGGCTAGACAGTGCCGGCGGGGCAATGACGTTTAGTCGCCGCGCGGAGCCGGTCTTGCTCCGTCAGGGGTTGGTTTTGCGTACTTTTCTGTTCCTGATGATGTTGCTGCCGCCGACGCTTTCGGCGCCTGCTCACGCCATGCCGATCGGTTTTCTTCAGACGCCCGTGCCCGAAGGCGCGACGGGCCGAAACCTTGCGGTCGCGCGCGTCGTCGGCGGGATCCTGAGTTATGCGCGCTGGCCAACCGACGCAGGAACGCTTCGCCTGTGCGTCGCCGGCGCACCACGTTTCGCCGGAAACCTGGCGGCCATGCCGTCCCGCCCCGGACATCGGACCGAAATATTGAGGCTCGCCGGTCCGTCGGTCACGCCCGAGGGGTGCAGGGCACTCTATCTGGGCCGGATCGACGCCGACGAGCGACAGCGCCTGCTGATCTCGGCGCGGGGGCAGGCGGTCGTCACGATCGACGAGGACGATCAGACCTGTCGCGCCGGCGCGATGTTCTGCCTCCACGTCACGTCGGACACCGTCGCGTTCGAGCTCAATCTCGACGCGGTTTCGCGATCGACGGTGCGGATCGATCCCAAGGTATTGCTGCTCTCGCGGCGGGGCGGTCGGGCATGAGCACCGGAAAACCCCTGCCAACGCTCCGCCAGGTCCTCGCCAATGTCCATTTCCGCGTCACGCTCGTTGCGGTGGGATTGGCGGGAATCACGGTGCTGCTGACCGGGATGGTCGCGGTCAGCAGCTATGCGCAGCACAACCTCGCGCTCGTCGCCCAGTCGGCCAGCTATACGGTCGAAGCCGCACTGGTGTTCGGCGACACGGTGGCCGCGGCAGAGGGGATCGCCCCGCTCGCCGCCAATGAGGATGTGGCCGAACTGAGCGTGCACGATACCAATGGCCGGCTCATGGCCGGCTGGCGCCGCAACGACGGAGGCGCGAGCCACATATTGGAACATGTCGCGGCAACCTTGCTCTTTCCCGAGCCGATCACGGCCGAGATCAAGCATCAGGGCAGTGTGATCGGCCAGGTCCGGCTGCGCGCCGACGCACGCGGGCTGGTCCGCTTTGTCGGGCGTGGGCTGGCGGGCATGATCGCCTGTCTGCTGATCACCGCGATCGCATCCTATTTCCTTGCCCGCCGCCTTCAGCAAAAGGTCGTCCATCCGCTGCGCGCCATCGCGGGTACCGCGCATGCGGTGCGCGCGCGACGGGCATTCGGGCTGCGGGCGCCGCGCGCCGAGATCGCCGAGATCGATGCCCTGGGGCAGGATTTCAACGCATTGCTCGAGGAACTCGAAGCGTGGCAAGCGCATATCCGGTCCGAGCACGAGACCCTCGCGCATCGCGCGACGCATGATGCATTGACCGGCCTGGCCAATCGCGCCTCTTTCGAGACTCAGGTCGCGCGCGCCGCGGCAGAGGCGACCGCCGCCGAAGGCTGGTTCGCGATCCTCTATCTCGATTTCGACCGGTTCAAGGAGATCAACGACACCCATGGCCATGCCGGCGGCGACGCCGTGCTGATCGAGGTCGCGGCGCGGATCAAGCGGCGCCTGCGCCCCGGTGACGCCGCTGCGCGCCTGGGTGGCGACGAATTCGCGATCCTGCTCGCATCCTGCGCCGGACGCAGCGAGGCCGAACGCGCCGCCGCCGCACTGGCGATCACCATGGCCGATCCGGTCCAGCTGCCCGGCGGCGGCGCCGTCGACGCGGGGCTCAGCATCGGCATCGCCGTCTTCCCCGAGAATGGCCGCAGCGTGGAAGCGCTGATGCGCCATGCCGACGCCGCCATGTACGGCCAGAAACAGGCCGTCCAGAACGCGCCGATCCCGATCCGCCCCATCCAGAATCAACCCAGCTAGAGACAATTCGTCAGGGGAACGTATGCGTAAGACCCTTTCCGCAATTGCCGCAATGGCGCTCATGCCGCTCGCCGCCTGCCAACCCGCCGCCCGCCCGGCGCCGGCAGCGATACCCGCCGGCCTGACGCCGGCGCAGATCGCCGTACTGCGCGAGCAGGGTTTTTCCGAAGCCGGCGACGGATGGCAGTTCGGCATGGCGGACAGATTGCTCTTTCCGACCGATCGCAGCCGGCTCGTGCCGGCGCAGGCGGAACGGATCGCCGCGATCGCGCGGGCGCTCCGTGCGGTCGATATCGTCCGCCTGCGCGTCGAGGGACATACCGATGCGACGGGCACGGCCAGTTACAACCAGCGGCTGTCGCGTCAGCGCGCCGATGCCGTGGCGCGCGCGCTGATCTCGGGCGGCCTGCCGGATGACGGCATCACCACCATCGGCCTGGGCAAGAGCCAACCGCTGGAAACCAACCGCACGGCCGCCGGCCGCGCCGAGAACCGCCGTGTGGTGATTATCGTTCCGTCATCCTGACCGCGACGTCTGGCCCAATAGATCGCGGAGCGTTAGGAGCGGCATCGAATCCGAAACGGGAGATTTTCGATGCAGGCGATTGGCGTGATCGGCGCGGGGCAGATGGGGGCGGGCATCGCCCAGGTTTCGGCGCAGGCCGGTTATCACGTCTATCTGGCCGATGCGAAGCTCGAGATCGCGCAAAAGGCCCGGGCCGGTATCGAGAAACAGCTCGGCCGGCTGGTCGAAAAGGAAAAGATCGACGCCCAGACGCGCGATCAGGCGCTGGCCCGCATCGAGCCCGTCGCCGATTTCGTACCGATGGCCTCGGCCGGCCTGGTGATCGAAGCCGCAACCGAGCGCGAAGAGGTGAAGCGCGTCATCTTCGAGAGCGTCGGCAAGGTGCTGGGTCATCAGGCGGTGCTCGCATCCAACACCTCCTCGATCCCGATCACGCGGCTGGCCCAGGCTTCGCCCGATCCCAAGCGTTTCGTCGGCGTGCATTTCTTCAATCCGGTGCCGCTGATGGGGCTGATCGAGCTGATCCGCGGCCTCGCCACCGCCGACGAGACCGTCGGCATCGTCGAGCGCTATGCTCAGGCGCTGGGCAAGAAAGTGGTGCATGCCAACGACGCGCCCGGCTTCATCGTCAACCGGATCCTGTTGCCGATGCTCAACGAAGCCTGTTTTGCGCTGGGCGAGGGCGTCGCCAATATCCGCGATATCGACACGGCGGTACAACTCGGGCTCAATCACCCGATGGGCCCGCTCACCCTGGCCGATTTCATCGGGCTCGATACCTGCCTCGAGATTTGCCGCGTGCTCCATTCGGGCACCGGCGATCCGAAATTCCGCCCGGCACCTTTGCTCGTCAAATATGTCGAGGCCGGCTGGCTCGGCCGGAAGACGGGACGCGGCTTCTACGATTATTCGGGCGACGAGCCCGTGCCCACGCGCTGAACGTCCGCTGCAACGGAGTCGGGTTCAAGCCTTTTTTATTTTGTGCCCGGCCCCCACGCGCTATGCGGACCAATTGCTCGTGGGGGCCGGGAAAGATCATGACCGTTTCGATGCCGCGTTCGCTGTTCGTCTTTTCGGTGCTCTATGGCGGCATGGTCACCGTCGCGGGCGTGCTCGGAGTCAAACAGGTCGCGCTTGGACCATTGGCCGTCGAGGCCGGAATCTTCGCCTTTCTGCTGCTGGTGGTGATCAGCAGCACGATCACCGAACTCCATGGTCAGAAAGTCGCGACCTCGCTGGTCCGGCTGGGCTTCGTCCCGCTGCTGGTCTCCGCCGCGCTGATCCAGATCGTCATGGCGCTGCCCCACGACGCCGACATGTATCCGCCGGCAATCGACGCCTTTCCGATCGTCGTCGGCCAGAGCGCGCGGATGATGATCGCCGGGCTGATCGCCTATGGCATTTCCCAGACATTGAACGTGCTGATCTTCTCACGCCTGTCGCGCGGCGAGGGCAAGCTCGTCTGGTTGCGCGGAATCATCGCCAGCGTCGTCTCGCAGGTGATCGACACATTGCTGTTCATCTCGATCTCCTTCCTCGGAGAACGCCCGATCCTGGGGCTGATGGCGGGACAGATGCTGACTAAGGTGGTGCTGTCGATCGTGCTGGTTCCCGTCCTGATCACCCTGTTCGTCGCCATTGGCCGGCGGCTCGATGGAAAGACCCCCGAATGACCCGCAACCACGCCCCCGATCCCGCTTTGCTCATCAAAGCGGAAACGCTGACCGAGGCGCTGCCCTATATGCAGCGTTATGCCGGCCAGACCTTCGTCGTGAAATATGGCGGCCATGCCATGGGCGACCCCGAACTGGCGCGCGATTTCGCCGAGGATGTGGTGTTGCTCAAAGCCGTCGGCATCAATCCCGTCGTCGTCCATGGCGGCGGCCCGCAGATCGGCGCGATGCTGAAGAAGCTGGGGGTCGAGAGCCAGTTCGTCGACGGCCTGCGCGTCACCGATGCCGAAACCGCGAAGGTTGCGGAGATGGTGCTGTCCGGCGCGATCAACAAGGAGATCGTCGCCTGGATCGGCGGTGCGGGCGGCCGCGCGGTCGGCATTTCGGGCAAGGATGGCGGCTTCGTCCGCGCCGAGAAGGTCACGCGGACCACGCGCGACCCCGGCAGCAACATCGAAAGCGTCGTCGATCTCGGTTTTGTCGGCGAGCCCGCTGCGATCGACCGTCTGGTGCTCGACACGATATCCAATGCCGGCATGATCCCCGTCGTCGCGCCGATCGGCGTCGGCGCCGATGGTCATACCTACAACATCAATGCCGACACCATGGCCGGCGCGATCGCGGCGGCGCTGGGCGCCGCGCGCCTGTTCCTGCTCACCGACGTCGCCGGCGTGCTCGACAAACAGGGGCAATTGCTGACCGATCTCGACCCGGCCGCGATCGAGGGGTTGCGCGCCGACGGCACGATCAGCGGCGGCATGATCCCCAAGCTGGAGACCTGCGTGACCGCGGTCGAGGGCGGTGTCGATGCCGCCGTCATCCTCGACGGCCGGGTGCCGCATGCGATGCTGATCGAGATTTTCACGAAACAGGGCGCAGGCACGCTGGTACATCGCTGAGCCGAAACGATACGATCACACGGATTCGGAGCAAGCAGCGCGATTCACATTTCGTGCGGCTTGCGTTAGGTTCGCACCGGTTCACAAGAGGACACGCATGTTCACTCTGCTCTCGATCGTCGCCTTCCTGCTTTATGTGCTGTGGTGGATCATCATCATCCAGGCCGTGCTGTCATGGCTGGTCGCATTCAACGTCATCAACACCAGCAGCGACTTCGTCCGCTCGGTGCTCTACGCGCTCGATCGGATCACGGCGCCGCTCTACAATCCGATCCGGCGGCTCATGCCCGATCTGGGTGCGCTCGACCTCTCGCCGCTGGTCGTGCTGCTCATCCTCTACATCCTGATGAACATCGTCATTCCCAACATCGCGGCATCGCTGGCCTGATTGCCTGCCTGGCGTATCGATGCCGAAGGCGCGATCCTGTCGGTGAAGGTCACGCCGCGCGGGTCGAAGGATTCGATCGGCCCCGGCGATGCGGAACGGCTGGCGGTGCGTTTGCGCGCCCCGCCCGTCGATGGCGCGGCCAATGCCGCGCTGGTCGAATTCCTGGCGCGCCATTTCGGCCTGCCCAGACGCAGCGTGACGATCCTGTCGGGCGAGACCGCGCGACTGAAGCGCGTCCGCCTGTCCGGCGACCCGGCGCATCTGGCCTCGCTGCTGGAGACATTGTAGGGGACCGCGCATGAACGCTCAGATCATCGACGGCAAAGCCTTTGCAGCCGGGTTGCGCGAACGCGTCGCCCTGCACACCGCCACATTCCGCGAACGCGCCGGACGCGCACCCGGCCTTGCCGTGGTGCTGGTGGGCGAGGATCCTGCCAGCCAGGTCTATGTCCGGTCCAAGCACAAGGCGACGATCGCCGCGGGCATGGAAAGCTTCGAACATCGCCTGCCGGTCGAAACCACGCAGGACGCGCTGGTCGCGCTGGTCGAATCGCTCAATGCCGATGACGCGGTCGACGGCATCCTCGTCCAGCTGCCGCTGCCCGCGCATATCGACGAGAATGCGATCATCGCCGCGATCTCGCCCGACAAGGATGTCGACGGGTTCCACCCGGTCAATGCCGGACGTCTCGCAACCGGGCTGGAGGGCTTCGTGCCCTGCACGCCGCTCGGCTGCGTCATGCTGCTCAAGGATCGGCTGGGCGATCTGTCGGGGCTCGACGCGGTGGTGATCGGCCGATCGAACATCGTCGGCAAGCCGATGGCGCAATTGCTGATCCGCGAAAGCTGCACCGTCACCGTCGCGCATTCGCGCACCCGCGACCTGCCGGCATTGGTCGGCCGCGCCGACATCGTCGTCGCCGCGGTCGGTCGGCCCGAAATGGTCAAGGGCGACTGGCTGAAGCCCGGCGCCGCCGTCATCGACGTCGGCATCAACCGCGTCGACGGCAAACTGGTCGGCGACGTCGATTTCGCCTCGGCCGCACCGGTGGCGGGCGCGATCACCCCGGTGCCCGGCGGCGTCGGGCCGATGACCATCGCCGTGCTGCTCAGGAACACATTGGTCGCGGCGCATCGCAATGCGGGCATCGCCTATGAGGCCGGCGCGCTGTGATCGCCGCCGTCCTCGCGCTGCTTGCGGCGGGGACACCGCAGACCGCGACCGAGGCCGAGCGCGCCTTTGCCGCCACGGCGCAGGCCGAAGGGCAATGGGCGGCCTTCCGCGCCTTCGCCAGCGACAAGGCCATCCTCTTCACGCCCGAGCCGGTGCCCGCCGGCCCATGGCTCAAGGATCGTACCGAACCGCCCGTTCCGGTGATGTGGTGGCCGCGCCTGTCCTTCCGCTCGTGCGACGGGACATTGGCGGTGAACACCGGACCATGGATCCGCGCAGCGGGTGGGGCCACGGGCAGCTTCACCACCATCTGGCATCGCGACATTGTCGACGGCCAGGCGCAATGGCGCTGGCAGATGGATCACGGCCGCGACACGCCCGGATTCATACCCGCCGGCGCGAAAGTGCAGGAGGTCGTTGCCGACTGCGCCAACGGAGACCGCAAGGCGCCGCCATCGGGGGACGATGCGCTGAAAGCGCATCTCGCCAAAGACATCGTCGTCCAGCTTGAAGGCGCGATGCCGCAGACCGGCGCGACCGCTCTGCCCGCCTTCACCACGACCGGCCTCATTCGTGAGTTCCAGTCCGGCGATGCCAGCATGAGCGTGCGGGTCCATGCCATCGCGGGCAAGCCCGGCGCGCACGATCTCCAGCTCTGGCAATGGCGCGGCAAGGATGGCTGGCGGCTCGTCCTCTACGAAACGGTGGGTGTCCGATGATCGAATTGTTCGTTTCCGCGCTCGTCACCTTCTTCGTGGTGATCGACCCGCCGGGCTGCGCACCGATCTTTGCCAGCCTGACGACGGGCGCCGACGCGGCGCATCGCCGCGCCATGGCGATCCGCGCGGTCGTGGTGGCGGCGCTGATCCTGGTGGTCTTCGCCTTGTTCGGCGAAAAGCTGCTCGGCGCGCTCGGTATCAGCCTCGACAGTTTCCGTATCGCGGGCGGGATCATGCTGTTCCTGATCGCGCTCGAAATGGTGTTCGAGAAACGGACCCAGCGCCGCGAGGAGCGCGCCAAGGAAGTCCTGGAGGCGCCGGTCGAGGATGTCTCGATCTTCCCGATGGCGATCCCGATGATCGCCGGACCGGGCTCGATCGCGTCGATCATGCTGATGATGGCGCGCAGCGAAGGCATCGAGGCAAGCATCGTCGTGCTCAGCGCGCTCGGCGTCATCCTGCTGCTGACGCTGATCGCACTGCTGCTCGCCGGTCCGCTGATGCGGCTGCTCGGCCACCGCGTCGAGACGGTGGTCACGCGCCTGCTCGGCGTCATCCTCGCCGCATTGGCCGCGCAGTTCGTGATCGACGGGATCAGGGCCAGCTTCAGCTGAAGCGTCCGCTCATTTCGTCGACGGTTTGATCCGCTCTCCAGCCGCACGCAGCGCCTCGACCAGGCCGGGCACGAATTGCGCGCCCGATTTCAGATCCATGCCGGATCGCTCGAGATCATGCCCAAAAGGCTCCGCCCGCCCGCCCAGGCAGTTGGCGAGGAAGTGCTCGGCAACCGCCGCGAACGAGATGTTGGTCCGATCCTTGGCATAGACATGCCCCTCGTCAGGATAAAAGGCGTAAGTCACCGGCTTGTTCAACGCGTTCATCGCATCGACCATTTCCTGCGACTGGATCGGCGGAACCCGAGGATCGTTCGCCCCCACCGTCACCAGCAACGGCCGCCTGATGTCCTTTACCCGCGACAGCGGCGAACGGCGCATCAGATCGGCCGCCCCCGCCGGATCGTCGGGATTGCCGACGCGATTGACGAATTGCGGCCTTTGCCATGTCCACCAGGCCGGCATTTCGGACAGCAGCCGCTTGAGATTGCCAGGCCCGGCCATGTCGACGGCGCACTGGAAACGATCGGGCGTGAAGCTGAGCGACACGAGCGACGAATAGCCGCCATAGGACAGGCCGAATGCCGCCACCGTGCCGGGCGAGGTGACGCCCTTGTCGATCGCCCATTGAACCGCATCGAGCAGATCATTGTGCATGGTTTCCGACCATTGCCTGTCGCCCGCCGACATGAAGGCTTTGCCGAAGCCCGCCGAGCCGCGGAAATTGACCGACAGGACGGCATAGCCGCGATCGGCGAGCCATTGATGCTGCTGGTCGAGATTCATGTCGTCGCGCAGCCAGGGCCCGCCATGGACGAGAAGGACCAGCGGCACGGGCCTGGCCGGCATGCCCTTGCCATCGACAGATATGGCCCGGGGCAGAGTCAGATAGCTCGGCAGCTTCAGCCCGTCACGGCTGTCGATCGTCACGGGAATCCGCCGCGCCAGTTTTTGCGCCGCAAGCTCGGGCCGGGTCGATACCAGCAATGTCGCCGTCCCGGCCCGACGATCCCACCACAGATAGCGTTCGGGCTGGTCGGCGACGGTCTCCAGGACGAGCCAGCGCTTTCCGTCCGGCATCTGCCCCACGATCCGGAACGGGCCGTGCAATGCCTGTTCGAGCGCCTGGAACTCGGCCGCGACATCCGGGGACCGGACGGTCCATTTGCCGACCAGCGGATCTTCCCGCGTCGCGAGCAGCGCCCCCGTCACGGGATCGTGCAGCGCCTCGACGATGTCCGCCTCGCGCGCGGCGGCGCGCGGCGTGACGGTCCCCGTCGCCAGATCCATCGACACCAAAGCCGCCTTGTCCGACCCGCGGCTGTCGAGCATCTCCAGCACGCCGCCGGCATCGAGCGACACGATCTTCGAATTGCGCAGCGCCGCGAGCGGGATCGTCATCAATTCGGTGGGTGAGGCACCGCCGAGCCGGAAATAGGTGGACGATCCGTCCGCATTGCCGCGCACCGCGAGCCGAAGCCGCAGCTCGGGATCGGCAATGAAATCGATGTAGCGCGCCTCGTTGCGGAAGATTTCGGTACGCTTGCCCGTCGCCAGATCGACCAGATACACGTCGTGATAGCGCGGATCGCGGATGTTCATGCCGACCAGCACCTGGCCGGGATGCGTTTTCGAGATGCGGATGATCTTGGTCAGGACGTCGGGATTGTCGGTCAGGTTGGTGACCGCGCGGCTCGCCAGATCAACCGCCCAGAGCTGACTATGCTCCTCGCCGCCGACATCCTTGGAGACCAGGATGAAGCGCCCATCCGCGCTCCAGCGAAAGGAATCGGGCGGCCTGGTGGTGAATGCCGTCACCGGCACGCCCGCCTTCAGATCGTCAACCGGCGCGACCCAGATGTTGGGCACGCCGTCGACCGGGCGCAGATAGGCGATCTGCCGCCCGTCGGGGCTGAGGCTCAGATCCCAATAGCCCGGCGATGCGAAGAGCACGCTGCGCGGAATCAGCGAATCCGCCGGCGCATCCGCCGCGATCGCGGGTGAGGCAAGCATCGGCAGGATGGAAAGCGCAGCCAGGCCATTGCGCAGCGAAACGATGGAGCGATGTGTCACTTAATATGTCCCTGCTTGCGCTTGATTGGCCGATCTGGCCGTGAATCACGAAACCGGCGGGGCGATCGGCTCTAGGTCGACGCTTCGCTGGGTATCAGCGGCGGATCGCTGTCCCGGCCCGCGAGCACCGCGTGCATCCGCGCCTTGTCGATGCCATTTTCCCAATTGGCAACGGTCACGCAGGCGACGGCATTGCCGATCATGTTGGTGATGGCGCGTGCCTCCGACATGAAGCGATCGACGCCGAGCAGCAGCGCGAGCCCGGCGACCGGCAGGCTGTGGGTCGACGACAATGTGGCGGCCAGGGTAATGAACCCGCCACCGGTGACGGCGGCCGCACCCTTCGACGTGAGCAGCAGGACCGCGAGCAGGCCGAGTTGCTGGCCGATGCTGAGATCGATGTTCATCGCCTGACCGATGAACAATGCCGCCATGGTCAGGTAGATCGCGATGCCATCGAGATTGAACGAATAGCCGGTCGGCACCACCAGCCCGACGATCGGCTTGGCCACGCCGAGATTCTCCAGCTTCGCCATCAGCCGCGGCAGCGCGCTTTCCGAAGTCGACGTGCCGAGGACCAGCACGACCTCGTCGCGCAGATAGACCAGCAGCCGCCACAGGCTGAAGCCGTTGAACCGTGCGACCAGTCCGAGCACGCCGAAGACGAAGACGAAACAGGTAATGTAGAAGCACAGGATCAGCGTTCCGAGCTGCTGCAACGATCCGATGCCGTATTTGCCGATGGTGAACGCCATCGCGCCGAATGCGCCGACCGGCGCGAAATACATGATGATCCCGATCATGCCGAACAGCGCCTTGCCGGCTTCGTCGAGCAGCCTGACGATGGGGCCATCGCCCTGCCCCGATCCGGCGAGCACGACCCCGAGCAGGATCGAGAAGACCAGCACCTGCAGCACGTCGCCGCTGGCCAGCGAACCGATCAGCGAATTGGGAATCATGTGCATGATGAAATCGGTGAGATGCATCTTCTCGCCGCTGCCGACATATCCGGAGACCGAGGCGGTATCGAGCGAGGCGGGATCGATATTGAGCCCCGCGCCCGGCTGGACGACATTGCCGACGACCAGCCCGATCACCAAAGCGAGCGTCGAGAAGACCTCGAAATAGATCAGCGCCTTCAGCCCGACACGCCCGACTTCGCGCATGCTGCCCATCTTCGCGATCCCGGTCACGACCGTCACGAAGACGATCGGCGCGATCATCATCTTGATGAGCTTGATGAAGAAATCGCCAAGCGGCTTCAGGCTGGCGCCGATATCGGGCGCGCCATAGCCGAGCGCGACGCCAAGCACGATCGCGACGAGCACCTGGGCGTACAGGCGTTTATAGAGCGGCGTCCGTTCCCTGATGGCTGCCGCCTGCTCCAACACCGTCCACCCCGCTCTTATTTTTCGATGGCAGCACTCTGGAGAGATGCGCCCCGACGGGCCAATGCGATTATCCGATCAAATCATTCATGCCGCGACGGCATGGATCAGAGGAAATGGTCGAGCGCGGTGAGCAGTGCTTCGGGCGCCTCTTCCTGCGGACTATGCCCGCAATCGATCGGGCCGCCGGTGACGTCGGCCGCCTTCTCGCGCCATGTCGCCAGCACGTCGAATAAGGCGCCGACCGTGCCCTGCGCGCCCCATAAAGCCTGAAGCGGCACGGCGATGCGTGCATCGGCGTCGGCGGCATCGTGATCGAGATCGATCCCGGCAGCGGCGCGATAATCCTCGCAGATCGCATGGCGGGTGGCCGGGTCGCGATAGCAGCGGCGATATTCCGCAAGCACGCGCGGGTCCATCGCCCCCTCCACTTTGATCTGCGCGGCGATGTGCCGATCGAGGAAATAATCGGGATCGGCGCCGATCATCCGTTCGGGCAGATCGAATGGCTGGATGAGGAAGAACCACCAGAAATAGCGCGTCGCGAATGCCTTGTCGGTGAGCGCATACATGGTGGCGGTCGGCGCAATATCGATCACCGTGACCCGGCTCACGCAATCGGGATGATCGAGCACCAGCCGGTGGGCGACGCGGGCGCCGCGATCATGCCCGACCAGGGCGAAGCGATCGAAGCCCAGCGCCCGCATCACCGCCACCTGGTCCGCCGCCATGGCACGCTTCGAATAATTGACATGGCCGTCGCCGCCGGCCGGCTTTGCGCTGTCGCCATAACCGCGCAGATCGGTCGCGATCACCGTGAAGCGGCTCGACAGCGCCGGCGCCACCTTGTGCCAGGTCAGATGCGTCTGGGGATGGCCATGCAGCAGCAGCAAGGGCGGTCCCGAACCGCCGACCGCGGTGCGGATCGTCACGCCGTCCGCATCGACGTCGTACCAGCGAAAGCCGGGGAGGATCTCGGGGTGTCCAATCACCGTCTTCATGGCACCGTCTTCATGCGGATCAGTCCTCGACGAGCCAGGGACGCGCGCCGAGATAGGCGCGCTCGAAGGATCGTATCGCATCGGCATGGGTCAGGGTTTCGCCGATCGGGTCAAGCCCCAGCAGCAGCATGCGCCGTACGCCCGGATCGATCGCGAAGGCGATGGTCTCTCCGGATGTCCGGATGGTCTGGGCCTCCAGGTCGATCGTCATCGCTTCGGGCCGGTCGCCAACGCGGTGGACAAGATCATGATGCACGTCGCCGTCCAGCGAGGCGAGCAGCAGCCCGTTGTTCGCGGCATTGTCCGCAAAGATGCCGGCGAAGCTCGTGCCGATGATCGCCCGAATGCCGAACTGGAGCAGCCCCCACACCGCATGCTCGCGCGAGGAACCGCAGCCGAAATTGGGGCCGACGACGAGGATGCGCGTGCCGGCCGCTTCGGGCCGGTTGAGCACGAAACCGGATCGCGGCACGCCCGCAGCATCGAAGCGCAGATCGTGAAACAGACCCCGCGCCAGACCGTCGCGATCGATCCCTTTCAGGAAGATCTTGGGCATGATCACGTCGGTATCGATATTGGCGGCCGGCAGGGCGACGGCGAGCCCGTCGAGGCGATCAAAGACCCGCATCACTTGTCCCCCAGCAGGGGCAGCGACCGGACATCGGCCAACCGTCCCGAAACCGCCGCGGCGGCAACCATCGCCGGGCTCATCAGATGCGTCCGCCCGCCACTGCCCTGGCGCCCCTCGAAATTGCGGTTGGTGCTGGATGCGCAACGCTCGCCGGGCGCGAGCACGTCGTCGTTCATCGCCAGGCACATCGAGCACCCCGATTGCCGCCATTCGAATCCCGCAGCGATGAAGATCCGATCGAGCCCCTCCGCCTCCGCCTCGCGCCGGACAATGCTGCTGCCCGGCGACACCATGGCGCGCACGCCCGGCGCCACACGGCGCCCAACCAGCACCCGCGCGGCATCGCGCAGATCGGTCAGCCGCGCATTGGTGCACGATCCGATAAAGGCGCGGTCGATCGTCACTTCGGCCAGCGGCATATCGGGGCGCAGCCCCATATAGGCGATGGCGCGCTCGGCATCGCGCCGCCGATCGTCGGGCAATGTCGCGGGATCGGGAACGCGATCGACGATCGCGGCCGATTGATCGGGGCTGGTCCCCCAGCTGACCATCGGCGGGATCCGACCGGCGTCGATCGCGACCTCGCGATCGAACGTCGCGCCAGGATCGCTCCGCAGATCCGCCCAGGACCGGATCGCCTGGGCCAAAAGCGCCGGCGCCGGCGCGCGCGGCCGCCCGGCGATATAGTCGAAGACCTTCCGGTCGGGCCGGATCAGCGCGACGCGCGCACCGCATTCGACCGCCATGTTGCAGATCGTCATCCGCCCCTCGACACCGATCGCGTCGATGGTGCTGCCCGCGAATTCCAGCGCATGTCCGGCCGCGCCGTCGGCGCCGATATGCCGGATCACCGCCATCACCACATCCTTTGCGGTGACCCCGACCGGCAGCATGCCGTCGATCGTGATCCGCATCGTCTTCAACCGGTGATGGACGAGGCACTGGGTCGCGAGCAGATGCTCGATATCCGACGTACCGATGCCGAAACCCACCGCGCCGAATGCGCCATAGGTGGTGGTATGGCTGTCGCCCGCCGCGATCACCAGGCCGGGCAGAACCCAGCCCAGATCGGGCAGCACGACATGTTCGATGCCCTGGTTGGGATGCAGCACGTCGTACATCTCGACGCCGAAATCGCGCCCGTTCTGCGCGAAATATTCGATCTGGCGGCGGGCACCCGGATCGTCGCTGCTCCCGGTCCGGTCGGGCGCGGTCGAATTGACGTGATCGACGACGCCCAGCGCCGCGGCGGGGCGCCACAGCGTCCGTCCCGCCGCACGCAGACCGCTGAACGCCTGCGGGCTGGTATATTCGTTGAGGACCGTGCGATCGACATAGAGCAGCAGCGCTTCGCCCGGCCCGGTCACGTCATTGAGCGACCGGACCCTGTGATGATCGATGATCTTGTCGTACAGCGTTCGCGCGGGCGCCATGCCGGTCCTTCTCCCAGGGCGTGTCGGGACGAGCGGACTAGCCCGGCGCAAAGCGATGCGGCCAATGCTGCATTTCTATCAATTGATGCGGGAAAGCGGCCGATGGATCTGGTGTGGCTCGAAGATTTCCTGAAGCTGGCGGAGGAAGGCAATTTCTCCCGCGCGGCGGAAGCACGCAATCTGAGCCAGCCGGCATTCAGCCGCCGGATCCGCATGCTCGAGGAATGGGTGGGCGCGACGCTCGTCGATCGCGACACCCATCGCATCGCGCTGACCGAAGCGGGCCTGGCGTTCAAGACGGTGGCCGAGGAAGTCGCCCGGCGCCTGTCGCTCGGTCGCGATCAGGCGCGGGAGATCGGCGGGGCACGCACCAGCGAACTCCGCTTCGCCGCGACCCACGCCCTGTCGGTCACGTTCTTCCCGCCATGGCTGAGGGGGTTAGAGGGTGAGCGCGACCTGGGCACGGTGACGCTGATCGCCGATCACATGGTCGCCTGCGAACGCTATATGCTCGAAGGGCGCGCCGATTTTCTGCTGTGCCACGCACATCCGGCCGCCGGACATCGGCTCGAACCCAGCGGATTCGTCTCGATCCATCTGGGTGAGGACATGCTGCTGCCCGTCTCCGCCGTGAATGCGGACGGGTCGCCGGTACACCGCCTGCCCGGCGATCCGTCCGAACCGGTGCCCTATCTGGAATTCGAGGAGCGATCGGGCATGGGGCGCATCCTGGAAGCCGCCAAGGTGATCACGCGCGGCGCACCGGGATTGCGCCCGGTCTTCCGCTCGCATCTTGCCAATGCGCTGCTCAGCATGGCGCGCGACGGGCGCGGCATCGCATGGGCGCCGCTCAGCCTGGCCAAGGCCGATCTCGATTCGGGCCGGATCGCCCCGGCCGGCGACGAAAGCTGGCATGTCCCGATCGAGATCCGGCTCTTCCGGCCGCGGGCCCGCCGCAACGCGGCGGTCGAAAGTTTCTGGGAGATGTTGCGCAAGGCGCCGGAGGCTTCGAAGGTTGCCGACACGACCGGTCCTAAGGCTTGATCCGCCAGAGCTTGAACGGCGATTTCGCCGGCAACGGCACGGGTTCCAGCCAGGCGGGAACGATGCCGCGTTCCAGCCCCGCGTAGAAGCCCTTGGGCGCCTTGGAACGATAGACCGTCGCCTCGGCGAAATTGGGGCAGATCAGCAGCAAGGTCGCGCCATATTTGCGCGCGATCTGCCGTGCGCCGGCGTCATTGCCCTTGAAGGCGCGATGGACATCGAGGATCTGCATGCCGTTGCGGTGATAGGGGCCGGCGATCGCATCATGGTGCGTGAGCGTGATCAGCCGCGGGCCGAGATCGACCATCGTCAGGATCGTCGCGTGCGGCACGCGGTTCAGCGGCGCCATGGCAGGGATCGTCGTGCACGACGCCCCGGCCTTGCGCACGGCCGCATAGACCGGCTTGTCCGGCGCCTTCGGCACCAGGCGGATCGCGAGCGGCACCAGCAACCCCGACGCGGCGAGCAGCACCACGGTCGCGCCGACAACGCGGATCACGATGTTACTGCTCTCCCGCAGCTGCGGGACGATCGTCCAGATCAGATAGACCGCCGCCGGGACCGCGAGAAGCTGTGCGGCGGCGGCCGCGCGGATCTGGAAAAAGAGCAACGCGAAGCCGCAGGTCGACAGCAATGCGATCGATCCCCAGGCGGCGAAGCGATCGCGATCGCCCATGTAGCGCGCGTTGAGGAGCGCGATGAGACTGCCGATCAGGCCCACCGCAGGCAAGGTGATCATGATCGCCGCCGTGCGCCATTCCTGAACGGTGATCGGGCGCGCTTCGCGGATATTGTCGAGCCAGTCGTGCTGCAATTCGTCGGAGACGCCCTCTGGCCGGCCGAGACATTGCGGCCAGACCAGCGCCATGAAGCCGCCGAGCAGCAGCGCGGCGACGATCGCCGCCGCAAGCCGCGCCACCGGGCCGCGCAACGGCAGCCGGCCGAGCAGGAACAGCAGCCCGCCGGCCAGCACCATCGTCGACATCCAGGGTGGCGACAGCACGTCGCAGACCGGCCGCCAATTGTCGTTCGAGGCGAAGACCGCAAAGCCCAGCGCGCACCCGCCGGCAAGCGCGATCCCATAGGTCTGCAACCGCTGCGCCTGCGCCGCGTCGAGCACCCAGCGCAGCACGATCGCGATACCGGCAAGTGCCAGATAAGGCATCATCTCGAAGCCGATGACGAGCGACAGCGCGCTTGCCACACCCACCGTCGCACCGCCGCGCCGCCCCTGGGGATCGGCGAGCCCCGCGACGATGAGCGCGACCATGGCAAGCTGCCAGCCATGATGATCGATCCGTGCCGGCGTGAACATGCTCAGCGTCGCGGCGGCGCCCAGCAGGACGAAGGCAGCGGCCAGGAAGCTCCACGGCGCGATCAGCCGGCGGACCGCGAGACCCAGGCTGATCAGCACGACGTAGAGCGGCAGGATCGGCGCGATCGCGATCGCGGCACGCTCGGCGATCGCGATGCCGAACAGCGGTTTCACCGCCAGGATGATCGCCGCGATCGGCAGGTCGACGAGCCGCGACCAATGGATGTTGAAACCCTGAGGCGGGCTCAATCGATATTGGCGGAGATCGTACCAGCCCTGCCCGTTCAGCCAGGCACGGACCTCCATCATCCGCATATTGTCGTCGGTATCGCCGAGCGCGAACCAGTGGACCCGGCCCCAATACCAGAAGAGCAGGCCGGCGGCGAAGATCAGCCAGATGAAAAGCGTCGCGAGGCGCCAGCGATCGCTGTGCCAGACCTGGCGGGCCGCATCATTCGTTGTCATTGTCCACCGCTTGTTTGCCCGCGCTTTTGCTTAGGAGGTGTCCACGGTTCCCGCAACGGTCTCCGAGCGACAACCATTGCGGGAACCGAGGACAAACCCTATGGCGTCGCCGCGAAAGGGCGGGGATGTGCCGAGACGGCGGCCCCCAAGATGGAATGAACCGGACTCGATGAAGCGCGAGACAACCAACGCCATCCGCACCGTGCTCGAGGAGGTGATCCCACCCTTCATCCGCGATTCCACTGCCATGCGCTGGCTGTTCCGTCGCCATTGGGGATCGCTGGTCGACGATATCGAGCGCTTTCGCGAGCGCATCCCCTTCGTCACGGCGGACGAATATCGCGAGATCTACGAACGCCTGCCGCGCGTGCAGCACGAGACCGACAACAGCGCGGCGTGCCTCGAGCGTATCCTGGGCGAGATCGCCGGCACTACGATACTCGATGTCGGCTGCGGCACCGGCTATCTTACCGACTGGATCAAGCATCGCCGGCCGGAACTCGACATCACCGGCACCGATTTCATCATCGAAGAGGGTACGCGCACGCGTCATCCCGATATCAGCTTCGTCGAAGGGCCGATCGAAGCATTGCCTTTCGCCGACAAGAGCTTCGACACGGTGATCTGCACCCATGTGCTCGAACATATCCTCGATTTCCGCCAGGCGCTCACCGAGCTGCGTCGCGTCACGCGCGGAACGCTGATCCTGGTGGTGCCGCAGGAGCGCGAATATCGCTTCACCTTCAACCCGCATCTCCACTTCTTCCCCTATCCGCACAGCTTCCTGAGATGGTTGTCGCCAATTCCGAAGGATCATGTGATCGACAGCGTCGGACGCGACATCTTCTATCGCGAGCGGATCGCCTGACCCATGGCACCTGACGCGTAATGGAGGCGTTGCGGTTGCAATGGCCGAAGCTCAAGCGCCTGTTGATGGCGTTCGGGCTGTTCGGTCTGGTGATCTGGCCTGCGACCGGATGGTTCGGCTATGATCTGCTTTCAGGCGAGCTGGAGCGCTTCCGGCAGCTTCCCGGGCTTCACGTCTCACCCTCTGCCATTGTCGGACGCGATTTCGTCAATATCTGGCATGGCGGGCACGAAGCGCTGAACGGCGCCGAAGGCATTTACGACCGGGCCGAATATCGCCGCACATTGCGCGCGGCCGCCGACGTCTACGGCATCTACGCATTCTCCTATCCGCCACACATGCTGATGCTGTCGGTGCCGTTCGGCTTTCCGCCCTATCTCTGGTCGCTCGCTTTATGGCTGATCGGAACCTTCGCATTGTTCACCTGGGCCGCACGGCCCTGGCTGAAACAGGCCGGACTGCCGCTCTGGTCGGTGCTGCTGCTGCCCGGTGCCGTGGTCAATCTGTGGGCGGGGCATTTCGGTTATCTGATCGGCGGTCTCGCGCTTTACGGCTGGTGGCATGCCGGCCGCCGGCCCGGCCTGTCGGGCCTGAGTTTCGCGCTGATGAGCGTCAAACCCCATATGGGCGTGCTGGTGCCACTGATCCTGGCGGCAAAGCGGGAATGGTCGACGATCGCCTGGGCGACGCTCGGCACGCTCGCGCTGGTGCTCACATCGACGCTTGCCTTCGGCGTCGATGCCTGGACGACCTGGCTGACGTCGACGCTCAGCTTCCAGGTGGGGCTGATCGACCCCGGCGCACAACGCGAATATTATTTCATGATGCCCACGGTCGCCCGGATGCTGCTGACGATCGATCGTGAAGGGCCGGTGCTGCTGGGCCAGATCCTTTTCGGGCTGACGACGCTGGCATTGCTGATCTGGGCCGAACGGCGGCATGCCACGCTCACCGATATCGGCCTGCTCTCGATCGCCGCCACGCCGCTCATCCTGCCCTATCTGTTCAACTACGACCTGGTCGCGCTCTCGCTCGCGGCCCTGGTCTGGGCGGCGCGCTCACCCGCGCGCTGGTGGTCGCCCGAGCGGCTGGCCTATGGCGCGGCGTTCGTGACGCCACTCGCCCAGGTGCCGCTGGCGCGCGAGGGCTTTTGGCTGTCGCCCGTCGCGATCCTGGCCGCGCTTGCCTTCGCCGCATGGCGTTCGGGCCGCGACTGGGCGGAACATCCGGAATGATCCGCGCGCCCAAGACGATGTTCGGCCAGATCGCCGCCTATGCGGTCGGCGGCGGCGCCATCACATTGCTCCATTCGGGCGTCTATTGGCTGCTGGCCGAACCGATCCGCATCGATGCCTATCTCGCGAACACCATCGCCGCGATCGTCGCGGGCATCACCGGCTATGTGCTGCACAGCCGCTGGACCTTCGGCCACACCAACACCGCGGCGAAAGGCCTGGGCGCGCCCGGCCGTTTCGTCGTCGTCTCGCTGCTGACCTATTTCCTCAACAGCTTCTGGGTCTGGCTGTTCGTTCAGAAACTGTCGCTGGGCGTCACTTTGTCCATCGCTCCGATGATTCTCGTGACGCCCTGGTTCGGCTTTGCGCTCAACCGCTTCTGGACGTTCAGACGCTGAAGCTCAACGGTCGCGGCGCCCCAGCAGCCGCAGCCGCAGCGCGTTCAGCTTGATGAAGCCTTCGGCGTCGCGCTGGTCATAGGCGCCCTGATCGTCCTCGAAGGTCACGACCTTCTCCGAATAGAGCGAATTGGGCGACTTGCGGCCGATGATGTGCGCCGCGCCCTTGTAGAGCTTCAGGCGGACGGTGCCGCTCACCTTTTCCTGGCTGTGGTCGATCGCCGCCTGCAGCATCTCGCGCTCCGGGCTGAACCAGAAGCCGTTATAGAGCAGCTCGGCATAGCGCGGCATCAGCTCGTCCTTCAGATGCGCCGCACCCCGGTCGAGCGTCACCTGTTCGATGCCGCGATGCGCCAGATGCAGGATCGTGCCGCCGGGGGTTTCGTACATGCCGCGCGACTTCATGCCGACGAAACGGTTTTCGACCAGGTCGAGCCGGCCGATGCCGTGCGTGCGGCCGAGTTCGTTGAGCTTGGTCAGCAGGCTGGCGGGCGACAGGCCTTCGCCATTGATCGCCACCGCGTCGCCGCGCTCGAAATCGATCGTGATGATCTCCGGCGTGTCGGGCGCATCCTCGGGGCTGACGGTGCGCGAGAAGACATAGTCGGGCACTTCCTCCCACGGATCCTCGAGCACCTTGCCCTCGGACGAGGTGTGGAGAAGATTCGCATCGGTCGAGAACGGCGCTTCGCCGCGCTTGTCCTTGGAAACCGGGATCTGGTGCGCCTCGGCGAATTCGATCAGCCTCGTACGGCTGGTCAGATCCCATTCGCGCCACGGCGCGATCACCTTGATGTCGGGCGCGAGCGCGTAATAGCCGAGCTCGAAACGGACCTGATCATTGCCCTTGCCGGTCGCGCCATGGCTGACCGCATCGGCATTGACCTGACGTGCGATCTCGATCTGGCGCTTGGCGATCAGCGGCCGCGCAATGGAGGTGCCGAGCAGATAGAGGCCTTCGTACAGGGCGTTGGCGCGCATCATCGGATAGACGAAGTCGCCGACGAATTCCTCGCGCAGATCGTCGATGAAGATATGCTCGGGCTTGACGCCGGCCATCTCGGCCTTGCGGCGCGCCGGTTCCAGCTCCTCACCCTGGCCGAGATCGGCGGTGAAGGTGACGACTTCGCATTGATAGGTCTGCTGAAGCCATTTCAGGATCACGCTGGTGTCGAGACCGCCCGAATAGGCCAGCACCACACGGTTGATCTTGTCACTCATCAGGGATCCTTCTCATGCCGGGAATCGCGCGAGTGCGCCTATGCGGAAAGCCGCGCCTGTGCAACATTTGCGCTCGGAAAGGGGAGACGGCGATGGTCGAAAACAAGACCCAGCCCACTGAAAGCGACGTGGCGGTGTTCATCGACGCGGTCGAATCCGACGCGCGACGCGAGGATGCCCGGGCGCTCGACGCGATGCTGCGCAGGGTGACCGGCCTGGCGCCCACGATGTGGGGACCCAGCATCATCGGCTATGGCCGCTATCATTACCGCTATGAAAGCGGGCGCGAGGGTGAGGCATGCCGGATCGGCTTCAGCCCGCGCAAGGCCGCGCTCGTGCTGTATTTCAACGGTCGCACCCCGGCCTTCGAGACGCTGCTCGCCACGCTCGGCAAGCATGACAGCGGCAAGGGCTGCCTCTACGTCAAGCGGCTCGCCGACATCGACATGGCCGTGCTCGAACGGCTCGCTGCCGAATCGCTCGCCTATATGGACGCGCATTACCCCGACTGAGCGGCCTCCCGGCCGAACGCACGACCGGCCTTTTCGGCGAAGCGCGCCAGCGACGCGCGATCGTCGCCGTCGCGCGCACTGGCGGACATGCCGGCCAGCGCGATGGTCGCGAATTCGGCGAGTTCGTCGGCGCGATCGGGATATTCGGTGGCGATGAAGTCGCGGACCGCGGCCCGGCTGGCCGCCTTGGCCTCGCCCGCGATCGATCGCGCCTCCGGATCGACGCTGTTGCGGGTGCCGTCGAGCACCAGGCAGCCCGCCGCGCATCCCGGAACGGTATAGATGGTCGCCGCAAGCCGGAACATCCGCGCGATCACCGTCGCGACGTCACCGCCCTCGGCCAGCGCGGTCGCAAGGACATTGGCCTCGCTATCCGCGTAGAGCGCAAGCGTGCGCCGGAACAGCCCGGCCTTGCTGCCGAATGCCGCATAGAAGCTTGGCGGCTTGATCCCCAGTGCCGCAACGATCTCGGCCACGCCCACACCGTCATACCCCTTGCGGTGGAACAGCCCCATGGCCGTCTCCACCGCACGTTCGGCATCGAAGGCGCGCGGTCGACCGCGCGCAGGAGAAACGCCGGGCTCCGCCTTTTTTGTAGCAGTCACTAAAATAATCCTTGCAGGCACGCCATCAGGATAATATGTAGCGATCACTACACAAGATCGCAAGGAAGCTTCACATGACCGACTTCACCAACAAGAACATCCTCGTCCTGGGCGGCAGCCGCGGCATCGGTGCCGCCATCGTCCGTCGCTTCGCGCATGATGGCGGCCGCGTCGCCTTCACCTATGCCGGCGCACAGGCGGCCGCCGAAGCGCTCGCAGCCGACACCGGTACGGAGGCGATCCGGACCGACAGCGCCGATCGCGACGCACTGATCGCAACCGTGGCGTCGCGCGGCCCGCTCGACCTGATCGTGATCAACGCCGGCACGCTGGCGCTGGGCGATCCACTGACGCTCGAGGCCGATACCGTCGACCGGATGATCGATATCAATGTCCGCGCGCCCTATCACGCGGCGGTCGAGGCAGCCCGGACCATGGTCGAGGGTGGGCGCATCATCGTGATCGGATCGACCAATGGCGACCGCGTGCCCTTTGCCGGGGGCGCCGCCTATGCGCTCACCAAATCGGCGATGCAGGGCATGGTGCGCGGCCTGGCCCGCGATTTCGGCGAACGCGGCATCACCGTGAACAGCATCCAGCCGGGGCCGACCGATACCGAGATGAACCCGGCCGAAGGGCCGATGGCCGAGACGATGCACGGCTTCATGGCGATCAAGCGCCATGTCCATGCCGACGAAGTTGCCGGCCTGGCCGCCTATCTTGCCAGCCCCGAAGCCGCGATGATCACCGGATCGATGCAGACGATCGACGGCGGCTTCGGCGCCTGAGCGTTGATTTGAGAAAGCGCGGAAGAGTGCTTTCTGACGGTACCGGCCCGCTCCCCCGCCCAACCACCCGACAGGATCATGCTGGATCGGGTGGTTGGGCGGGGGGCCGGGCGGAGCAGCTCAAGGTTCCGGCGATGCGAAGCATCGGTGGAATAGCTGCGGAGGGCGGCGCCGACTTTCTCAACAAAGACTCTCAACCTAAATTCGCGAGGCGCTTCTCCTCCTCCGCGATCCAGTCGCGGGTGATGGGCAGCGCATCGCGGCGGCGGGTATAGAGGATCTGGTAATTGCCCATGCCGCCATGCTCGAAGGTCGAGATCGCCCCGGCGAGGTAGAAGAGCCACATCCGGTAGAAGCGCTCGTCATACATGGCGACGATCGCGTCGCGATTGGCGACAGTGCGCTGGTACCAATGCCGGATGGTCAGCGCGTAATGCAGCCTGAGCGTCTCGACATCGGCGGCGATCAGCCGGCATCTCTCGCTTGCGGCGAGCGTTTCCGACAAGGCCGGAATATAGCCGCCGGGAAAGATGTATTTCCGCGTGAACGCGTCGGTGGTGCCGGGCACGCCGAAGCGGCCGATGGTATGGAGCAGCATCGCGCCATCCTCGGTCAGCAGGTTGCGGCATTTGCGGAAGAATTCGCGGAAATGCGGCGGGCCGACATGCTCGAACATGCCGACCGAGACGATCCGGTCGAACTGCCCCTCGACATTGCGATAATCGATCAGCTCGAACTTCACATTGTCCGACACGCCGGCGGCGGCCGCGCGTTCGCGCGCCACTTTGAGCTGCTCTTCCGACAGCGTCACGCCGAGCACGTCGACGCCGCAGGTGCGGTGGAGATAAAGCGCCATGCCGCCCCAGCCGCACCCGATGTCGAGCACCCGCTGGCCGGGCTTCAGGTGGAGCTTGGCCGCGATATGCGCCTTTTTGTCGATCTGCGCCTGTTCCAGGCTGTGCGCCGGATCGGTGAAATAGGCGCAGCTATATTGCATGTCGGCATCGAGGAAGAGCCGGTAGAAATCATTGCCGAGATCGTAATGATGCGCGACGTTGCGCTTCGATCGCGATTGCCAGTTGAGGCGCGACAGCCGGCTGCCCATGTCGCTGAGCGCGCGGCGCAGCGGATTGCGGATGCGGAGTTGGCCGCCGCGTTCCCAGGGCTGATTCTTGCGCACCAGCGTGATGAGATCGAGAATGTCGCCCTGTTCGACGACCAGCCGCCCGTCCATATACGCTTCCGCCGCCCCCAGCCGCGGATGGCTCGCCACATAGCTGGCGGCGCCCGCATCGGTGAATCGGATGGCGACGTCGCCATAATCGGGATCGGGGGTGCCGAAGCGGCGACTACGCCCGGCATGGTCGGTGAGAGTGAGCGTGCCGCGGGCGACGAGCCGCGACAGGAACGCATCGATCAAAGCCATCAGGCCTCCTTCTGTCGATCCCCCTCTCCAGGATGGTCGGAATGCGAAAAGCCGGGCGCGGGGTCAAGACCGATACGTCGACATCCCCATGATCGCGCATCAAATACCCGCATACCATTCATATTGCGCGCGATCTTCCCAGAAGCCGCCCTTGCCCAGCCCGATCCCGTCGAGGCTGGCCACTGCGTCGATCGCCTGGACATATTTGGCGTGCTTGTAGCCAAGCTGGCGCTCGACGCGCAGGCGCAGCGGCGCGCCATTGCGAATCGGCAGGATGCTGTCGTTGAGCGCCCAGGCCATGATGGTCTGGGGGTGGAAGGCATCGATCAGGTCGATCGATTCATAATAAGCGATGCCGCCGCCCATCTCGTCGGCACAGCGAAAGACGAGATAGCGTGCCGATTCGCGCAGCCCCGCCAGGTCGAGCAGCCGGTGGAGCGGCACGCCCGTCCATTTGCCGATCGCGCTCCAGCCCTCGACGCAATCATGGCGGGTGATCTGGGTCCGCGCGGGCATCGACCGGATCTGCGCCATGGTCAGGCTTTGCGGCCGCGCCACCAGCCCGCCGATATCGAGCCGCCAGCGCGCGAAATTCTCGGTGGCATGGCCACGATAATCCTCGCCCTGCGGATTCTGGGTGCCGTTGCCGCGGAAGAAGGGCGAAAGATCCGCCGCCTCGAACTCGCGCGCCAATGCATGCCGGTCGGTGATCAGCCGCTGGGCATGCCGGTTCATCGCATCGGCGGAGAACAGGATCTTGCGGAATGCCGGGCTTTCGCCGAGCCGGTCGCAGCCGGTGAGCAAACCGCCCGCCCCCAGCGCAGCACCCGCCAGCAACCGTCGTCGGGTGACGAACCCGTTCATGCGCGCACCTTCATCCGGCCGGTGATCATGCCGCCGATCCCGCGCATCGGCCCGGCGAGCAGCACCAGCAGCAGATGGACGATGATGAAGACGACGATCGCGGCCGCGGCGATGAAATGGATCGAACGTGCCGACTGGCGCCCGCCGAACAGGTCGAGCAGCCAGGGCCAGGCCGCGTCCATTCCCGGAGACATGGTGAGCCCGGTCAGGATCAGCAGCGGCAACAGCATGAAGATGACGCCGATATAGCTCGCCTTTTGCAGCACATTATAGCCGCCGCCATGATCGAAACGCAGCTTCAGATGATCCTTCACGTCGCGCCAGACCACCGGCGGCGCGATCTCGGCGCGCGTGAGACTGAGATCGCGGCGGACATGGCCGTTCCAGAACGCACGGATCATGAAGGCCAGCAATCCGAACGCGAACAGCCAGGCGAAACTCAGATGCCAGCGCCGCGCGAGCGCCAGATTATAGGTGGACGGGATCGTCGCCCAATGCGGAAAGGCGCGCCGCTGGACACGGCCCTGAGGATCTTCCCACCGTCCCAGCATGCCGCTGGTGTCCCAGCGCCGGTTGCCGATCTGGAGATAGCCGCGCGTCTCGTCCGATCCGATCTGCAGCCAGGCCCGATCCCGGTTGGCGCCATACTGGCCCCAATAGAGCCGGGGATGCGCGTTGAAGATCATCAGCCCGCTCATCAGCAGCGTGAAGACCGCGAGCGCATTGGTCCAATGCCAGATGCGTGTGGAAAGGCGATGGCGGAGGACGCGCGGGGCCGGCTGCGGCGCCTCTGCCGCGTCTCGCTCGGTCTCGGCCAGGCTCGCCATGCGTCGACAATCCCATTCGCCGACCTGCCTGTAAACCCGGCAATACGCGATCTCGAAGATGCTGACGCATCCTCGATCGGTTCGCTCAAGCGCCGCGCGGGCTGATACTGGATCTCGATGAGTTCGACTCATCGAGATCCAGTATCAATGATAAGCGCGCCAGAAGAAGACGATGGTCATCGCCGCGGTGACGAACAGGGTGACCGCGCGAATCACCTGCGGCGGCAGGATCCGCCCGACCCGCGCGCCGAGATAGCCGCCCGCGATCGCCCCGAGCAGCATCGGCACCGCCAGCTCCCAGACCACCATCGCGGCAACCACGAAGATGATCGTCGCGGCGGCATTGGCGACCGCGAGCATCAGGGTCCGCGGCGCTGCCAGATGATGCGGCTCCGCGCCGGCGAGCAGGCCCCAGGCCGCCATCATCATCAATCCGACGCCGCCACCGAAATAGCCGCCATAGATGCCCAGCGCGAGCTGGACCGCGATCAGCGTGCCGGCACCGATGCTGACCCGGCTGTGCAGTGCGTTCGAGGCGCGTTTGCCGAACGCCATGACCAGCGTGGCGAGCAGCAATAGCCAGGGAATGACGATGTCGAAGGTGCGTACCGGCGTGGCGACGAGCAGCAGGCTGCCCGCCAGCCCCCCGATAAAGGTGATCGTGACGAGCGTGCGGACGCGGATGCCGCCCAGCGGCTCCAGCCCGTCGCGATAGGCCCAGGCACTTGCGATCGCTCCGGGCTGGAGCGCAACATTGCTGGTGGCGTTGGCGACCGGCGACGGCAGTCCGAGCGCGATCAGGATCGGCATCGTCGCAAAGGTGCCACCGCCGGCGAGCGCGTTCATCGCGCCGCCGACAAGGCCGCCCGCCAGCGCCAGTCCCGCCGCGGCGAGATCAGCCAAGCGCCGCCTGCTTTTCCTCTGCCAGCCGGTCGAGCTCGGCCCGGCTCTTCTTTTCCGCGCTCGTCTTGAGCTGGCCGCATGCCGCATCGATATCGCGGCCGCGCGGCGTCCGGACGGGCGCGGAGATACCACCCTCGAACACGATGTCGGAGAAGCGCCGCACCCGTTCGGGCGTCGAGCATTCATAGGCAGCGCCCGGCCAGGGATTGAACGGGATCAGGTTCACCTTGGCGGGCAGCTTGTACTTCTTGATCAGCCGGACGAGCTCATAGGCATCCTCGTCGCTGTCATTCTTGTCCTTCAGCATCACATATTCGAAAGTGATCCGCCGGGCATTGTTGGCGCCGGGATAGTCGGCACAGGCCTGGAGCAGCTCCTCTATCCCGTATTTGCGGTTGAGCGGCACGATCTCGTCGCGCACTTCCTTGGTGACCGCATGAAGCGAGACCGCGAGATTGACGCCGATCTCCTCGCCCGCGCGCGCCATCATCGGCACCACGCCCGAGGTCGAGAGCGTGATTCGCCGCTTCGACAGCGCCAGTCCGTCGCCGTCCATCACGATCTTCAGCGCGTCGCGCACCGCGTCGAAATTATAGAGCGGTTCGCCCATGCCCATCATCACGATGTTGGTGAGCATCCGCCCCTCGGACTGCGACGGCCATTCGCCCAGCGAATCGCGCGCCAGCATCACCTGTCCGACGATCTCGCCGGGCATCAGATTGCGCACCAGCCGCATCGTGCCGGTATGGCAGAAGCGGCAATTGAGCGTGCAGCCGACCTGGCTCGACACGCACAATGTTCCCCGATCGGCATCGGGGATGAAGACCATCTCGTAATCCTGGCCGTCATCGGACCGCAGCAGCCATTTGCGCGTGCCGTCGGTCGAGACCTGCGCCTCGACGACTTCGGGGCGGCTGATCACGAAACGCTCGGCCAGCCAGGGATGCTGGGCCTTGGCGATGTCGGTCATCACCGAGAACTCGGTCGCGCCGCGATTATAGATCCAGTGCCAGAGCTGCTTGGCGCGCAGCTTCGCCTGTTTGGCGTCCATTCCGGCCTCGGCCAGCGCCGCACGGATCGTGTCGCGCGACAGGCCGACCAGGTCGATCCGGCCATCGGCACGTGGAACCTCGGCACGCGGCACGGGCACGGGATCGATATGGCCGGGGATGGCCATGTTCATGGTCTGGGGGGCGTTCATCGGCGCCATGTAGGGAAAAATGCCCGTGTTTTCCAGAAAAGGATGGTGAGGGGCTCAGGCGCCTCTCCCATTCTCCGTTTGTCCCGAGCGAAGTCGAGGGACGTTTGAGGCCTGCGCCACGTCCCTCGACTTCGCTCGGGACAAACGGTGCAGTCGTTTTCGCGTTCTACCGCCTTCGCGCACAGCCCAATGCGGCGGCATCGATCGCGGTCGCGGCGCCGCGCAGACGATAGGCGTCGGTGAAGGCGCGGCCACTCGCATCGCGACTCGCGATCGCCATGCTGGTGGCGCTGCGCATCGCCGCGACGATCGCGGCATCGGCACGCGCATCGGGCGCCCAGGCGTCGGCGCCGCCCGCCGCCAGGCGGAAACGCCGGTCGCCGACGGTCAGGGTCACCGCCGCGTCGGCGGCGCGGGTGCGACTCATCCGGACATGGAGCTGACCGCGGACATTGCGGCCGGGCCAGTGCGCCACGCTCGCAAAGGGCCGCCAGCGTCCGCCGGCACTGCGCGCGGCCGGCTCGGCGATCGCGAAACAGCGCAGCGGGCGATCGTCGCGGAATGCGCCCCAGCCTTCGAAGATGCCCAGCGAATCGCGCGCCATCGCCGGTATCGCGGCCATAAGCATGGCAAGCGCGACAGCAACCCGGATCACGCCGGCGCCCTGCCCCGGCCGAGATGGATCACGCTTTCGACCCCGTCGGCGATCATCACCATCGATCCCTGCGGCAGGCCGGCCGCGACCCCCGCCTTGAGCACCGGATCGTGCGCGGCCCCGGTCATCACCCCGCGCAGCACCCGCGACGACAATCCGTGCATGATGACCAGCCGGTCGCCCGGTTCGTCGCCAATATCCGCCAACCATGCGGTCAGGCGTGCCGCGATCTGGTCATACCATTCGCCGCCGGGCGGCACCCGGTTGAACAGGCCGGACACCGGATCGATCAGCGGCCCGCCCTCGGCGACCACATCGGCATAATTGCGCCCACCCCAGGCGCCGACATCGATCTCACGCAGTCGCGCGTCGGTGCGCGTCCGGTGCCAGTCGGCGCCGATATGTTCGGCGACCACCGCCAGCGTCTGCAGGGCGCGGCCGGTATCCGACGCCCAGAGCGTCGGCGGCGGGCCGGGATGATCGTCGAGATAGCGTTTGAGCCCTGCCCCCATCGCATCCGCCTGGAGGAATCCGGCGCGGGTGAGCGGGGTGTGGAGATGCTCGCCCTGCATCCGCGCGGCGGCGTTGAATACCGTCTCGCCATGCCGCGCAATGAAGTAGCGTTTCGCCCGGTCCATGGCGAGGCCATCGCGCGTTCGTGGCATAATTGCAACGGTTCGCGCTGTTTATGTGAGGTTCATGCAACCTCGATCGAAATAGTGCACTGAGCACTCGCCCCCTCCCTTTCGGGGCAAAGTATGAGTGGAGTTTAATCATGCGTAAACTTGTTCTGGCCTCGCTTGTCGCGATCGCCTTCGCCACCCCCGCCCTGGCCCAGGATGCTGACGCACCCTTCACCGGCCCGCGCGTGGAAGGCGTAGTCGGCTGGGATCGCGTCCAAGGCGGCGGCAGCAAGAGCGACGACGTCATGTACGGCATCAATGCCGGCTATGACGCGCAGATGGGCGGCGCCGTGATCGGCGCCGAGGTCGAGTATAGCGATTCGAGCAACCGCGCTTGCGCGGGCGCCAAGACCGTCGCCGATCCGCGGCTGTGCCTGAAGGCTGGCCGCGATCTCTATGCAGGCGCACGCGTCGGTACCGTCGTTGGCGGTCGGACGCTGCTCTATGCAAAGGCGGGCTATACCAACGCCGATGCCAAATTCACTTCGGATAACGGCACCACCGAAACCACGCTGTCGAAGAATCACCTCGACGGCATCCGTGTCGGTGCGGGCGTCGAGCAGTCGCTCGGCAACCGCGTCTATCTGAAGGGCGAGTATCGCTACTCGAACTATGAGCAGGGCGTGGAGCGTCACCAGGCGCTCGCGGGTGTCGGCGTCCGGTTCTGAACCGTCGGCGACATGCCTGAGAAAAGAGGGTCGGGGCGCTTGCTCCGGCCCTTTTTCTTGCTAATGAGGGAGACTGGCCGAGCCGGTTCCGCGCTCCGGCTTCAGCCATAATGGTACGCCCGGGGGAACACGGACATGAAGGCGACGATCGAACGCGCAACGCTGCTGAAAAGCCTCAGCCACGTTCAGTCGGTGGTCGAGCGGCGCAACACCATACCCATTTTGTCGAACGTCCTGCTGGAAGCAGGCGCGGACGGCACGATCCGGCTGATGGCGACCGACCTCGACCTGCAAATCGTCGAATCGGTCGAGGCCGCAGTCGATCAGGCCGGCGCGACGACCGTTTCGGCGCACACATTGTTCGACATCGCACGCAAGCTGCCCGAAGGCAGCCAAGTCGAGCTCGCCGCGGCCGACGGCAAGATGCAGGTCAATGCCGGGCGCGCGCGCTTCAACCTTTCGACGCTGCCGCGCGACGATTTCCCGGTGATCGCGGAAGGCGAGTTGCCGACGAAGTTCGAGCTGCCTGCGCAGACGCTGCGCCAGATCATCGACAAGACCCGCTTCGCGATCTCCACCGAGGAGACGCGCTATTATCTCAACGGCATCTTCCTGCACGTCTCCGACGAATCGCAGCCGGTGCTGAAGGCCGCGGCAACCGACGGCCACCGCCTGGCGCGCGTCACGGTGGCGCGCCCCGACGGTGCGGAGGGCATGCCCGACGTGATCGTGCCGCGCAAATGCGTGGCCGAACTGCGCAAGCTGCTCGACGAAGTCGACGGGTCGGTCGAGGTTTCGCTGTCGCCGACCAAGATCCGATTCGGACTGGGCAGCGCGGTGCTGACCTCCAAGCTGATCGACGGCACCTTCCCCGACTACAGCCGCGTGATTCCGACGGGCAACGACAAGATGCTCAAGATCGATCCGCGCAGCTTCGAGGAAGGCGTGGACCGCGTCGCGACCATCGCGACCGAGAAGACCCGCGCGGTCAAGATGACGCTGGAGCGCGACAAGATCACCCTGTCGGTGACCAGCCCCGAGAATGGCACTGCGGCCGAGGAAGTCCCCGGCGACTATGCGTCCGAAGGCTTCGATATCGGTTTCAATGCGCGCTATCTGCTCGACATATTGGGCCAGATCGAGGGCGATATCGTCGAGGTCCATCTGGCCGACGCGGCGGCGCCGACGCTGATCCGCGAGAACGACAAGTCGCCCGCGCTGTACGTACTCATGCCGATGCGGGTCTAGCCCGCGCCGATCAAGGTGCTACTTTGATCGGAAACCCATGAGTCTGCTGACCCGATTGTCGCTGAGCGATTTCCGCTCCTATGCCGATGCACTGATCGCGCCGGGGCCGGGTTTCGTCGTGCTCACCGGCGAGAATGGCGCGGGCAAGACCAATATCCTCGAAGCCGTCTCGCTGCTCGCCCCGGGCCGCGGGCTGCGGCGCGCGGCGCTGTCCGAAATGGCACGCGACGGCGGCCCAGGCGGATTCGCCGTGGCGGCGCAGCTCGTCGAACGCTCCGCCGAGGAACAGCCGCTCGCGATCGGCACCGGCACCGCGCCTGCGGCGCCCGAACGGCGCCAGGTCCGCGTCAACGGCGCGCAGGCGGCCGCCACCGCACTGGCCGACTGGATCTCGATCCTGTGGCTGACCCCAGCAATGGACCGGCTGTTCGTCGAGGGCGCGGGCAATCGCCGGCGTTTCCTCGACCGGCTCGTGCTTGCGCTCCATCCCGGCCATGCCGTCCAGACCACGCGCTACGAGGCTGCGATGCGCGCGCGGACCAAGCTGCTGACCGGCGACGCCCCGCCCGACCCGGCCTGGCTGGGCGCGCTCGAGGCACAAATGGCCGAACATGGCGCCGCCGTAGCCGAGGCGCGACTGGAGACCGTCGCCGCCCTCGGCGGACGGCTCGCGCTTGCGCCCGAAGGTCCCTTTGCGCGCGCGGGGCTCGCGATAGAAGGCGGCGCATCCGCCGATCTTGCCGCATGGCGCGCGCGCGACGCTGCCGCAGGCCGCGCTTTGACCGGGCCGCATCGCCAGGACCTGATCGTCACGCATCTGGGCAAGGACCAGCCCGCAGAGCGCTGCTCGACCGGCGAACAGAAGGCGCTGCTGCTCGGAATCATCCTGGCCCATGCCGATCTGGTCGCCGAACGTGCCGGGCGCCGCCCCGTGCTGCTGCTCGACGAAGTCGCCGCGCACCTCGACCCGCGCCGCCGCGCCGCCCTGTTCGACCGGCTCGACGCGGCCGGCGGGCAGGTCTGGATGACCGGGACCGAGGAGACGCTGTTCGAAGGCCTGCCGCACTCCGCCAGCCGCTTCAAAATCGCCGACGGCGTCGCTATATTGATGTAGGGTTCGCGCCCTGGCTCCCGACATCGTCGACAGTCGCTTTTCCTTGGGCTTCGCCCGACCCTTCGCTATAGAATCGGCATGAACGAAGAACCTACCCAGACCAGCAATCAGAACGCCTATGGCGCCGACTCCATCAAGGTCCTGAAAGGGCTCGATGCGGTCCGCAAGCGGCCGGGCATGTATATCGGCGATACCGACGATGGATCGGGCCTGCACCATATGGTGTTCGAGGTTTCGGACAATGCAATCGACGAGGCGCTGGCGGGCCATTGCGACCTGATCCGCATCACGCTCAACGCCGACGGCTCCGTCTCGGTCGAGGATAATGGCCGCGGCATCCCGACCGGCATCCATGCCGAGGAAGGCGTGTCGGCGGCCGAGGTCATCATGACCCAGCTCCATGCCGGCGGAAAGTTCGAGAACACGTCGGACGACAATGCCTATAAGGTCTCGGGCGGCCTGCACGGCGTCGGCGTCTCGGTGGTCAACGCACTGTCCGAATGGCTCGACCTGACGATCTGGCGCGACGATGAAGAGCATTATATGCGCTTCGCCTTCGGCGATGCCGTCGCGCCGCTGAAAGTGGTCGGTGCCGCCAATGGCAAGAAGGGGACCAAGGTCACATTCTTCCCCAGCCCCGCCACCTTCAAGATCACCGAATTCGATTTCGAGAAGCTCGAGCATCGCTATCGCGAGCTCGCTTTCCTCAATTCGGGCGTCCGGCTGATCCTGGCCGATGCGCGGCACGAGGAGAAAGTGGAGCATGAGCTTTATTATGAGGGCGGCATCGCGGCCTTCGTCAAATATCTCGACCGCGCGAAGACCGCACTCTTCCCCGAGCCGATCGCGATCACCGGCCAGCGCGACGATATCGGCATCGACGTCGCGCTCGAGTGGAACGACAGCTATTACGAAAACGTCCTCTGCTTCACCAACAACATCCCGCAGCGCGACGGCGGCACCCATCTCGCGGCGTTCCGCGCCGCGCTGACCCGCACGCTCAACACCTATGCCGAAAAATCGGGGCTGCTGAAGAAGGAAAAGGTCTCGCTGACCGGCGACGACATGCGCGAAGGGCTGACCGCGATCGTCTCGGTCAAGCTGCCCGATCCCAAATTCAGCTCGCAGACCAAGGACAAGCTGGTCTCCTCGGAAGTCCGCCAGCCGCTCGAAAGCCTGATCGCCGACAAGATGGCCGAGTGGCTGGAGGAGAATCCGGCAAATGCGCGCTCGATCATCCAGAAGGTAATCGACGCGGCGGCGGCACGCGAAGCCGCGAAGCGCGCGCGCGAGCTCACCCGGCGCAAGGGCGTGATGGATATCGCTTCGCTGCCCGGCAAGCTCGCCGATTGCCAGGAGCGCGATCCCGCCAAGTCCGAACTGTTCCTGGTCGAGGGTGACTCGGCAGGCGGATCGGCCAAGCAGGGCCGCGACCGCAACGTCCAGGCGATCCTGCCACTCAAGGGCAAGATCCTGAACGTCGAGCGCGCACGCTTCGATCGCATGCTCTCCTCCAAGGAGATCGGCACGATGATCCAGGCGCTGGGCACCGGCATCGGGCGCGACGATTTCAACCTGGAAAAGCTGCGCTACCACAAGATCGTCATCATGACCGACGCAGATGTCGACGGCGCGCATATCCGCACGCTGCTGCTGACCTTCTTCTATCGCCAGATGCCCGAGATCATCGAGGCCGGGCACCTCTTCATCGCGCAGCCGCCGCTCTACAAGGTCGCACGCGGCCGCAGCGAGGTCTATGTCAAGGACGATACCGCGCTCGACAATTATCTGGTCGAGGCGGGCGTCGGCTCGACCCGGCTTGAAACCTCGGGCGGCACGCGCTTCGGCGAGGATCTGAAGGCGCTGGCCGACCATGCCCGGCGGATGCGCAGCCTGATGCGCTATGTGCCGCGTCGCTACGATTCGGCGATCATCGAAGCGCTGGCGCTGGTCGGCGCGCTCGACCCCGGTTCGAATGCGGATCAGCGCGGCGAAGCATTGAAGCGCGTGGCGCAATGGCTCGACCGTGCCGACCCCGAAGCACGCTGGTCGGCCGGCCTCAGCGCCGAGGGCGGCTATCACCTGCAGCGGCTGTGGCGCGGCGTCACCGATCATCACATCATCGAAGCCGCTTTCCTCTCCAGCCAGGAGGCTCGGCGCCTCCATGCGCTGATCGAAGAGCAGGTGGAAAGCTATGCCGGCGTTGCCAAGCTGGTGACCCTGCCCAAGGGCGCAGCGGCACAGCAGGACGCGGCGGAAGCCGATGGTGAGGAAGAGGCACCCGTCGCCGATACCAAGGGCGCAAGCGTGACCCGGCCGTCCGACCTGCTCGAAGCGATCCTGGCGGCCGGACGCAAGGGGCTTTCGATCCAGCGCTATAAGGGCCTGGGCGAGATGAATGCCGAGCAGCTCTGGGAAACCACGCTGGATCCGCAGAACCGGTCGCTCCTGCGAGTCGAGATCGCGCAGGCCGACCTGGCCGATGAGATCTTCACCCGGTTGATGGGCGATGTCGTCGAACCGCGGCGCGAATTCATTCAGGAAAACGCGCTCAACGTGGCGAATCTCGACGTTTGAGTAAGGCGAGCAACGCATATGGCGGGCCGCCTTCGCCCGCGCTGGCCGAAATCGGCGCCCATGTGGATGCCCGGCTGTCGCGGACGCCGGGCGTGCAGAAGGTGCCGGTGGGCGGCATGGACCTGTTCGTGCGCGAGAATTTCCTGAGCGAGGCGGATTGCCGCTTCCTCATCGGGCTGATCGACGCGTGCAGCCGGCCGTCCACGGTGTTCCTCGACGGCGGCGACGCCGCCTTTCGCACCAGTTCGAGCGGCGATCTCGATCGGTGGGATCCCGGCGTGAACGCGATCGATACACGGATCTGCGCATTGCTCGGCATTCCCGTCAACCATGGCGAAACGATACAGGGTCAGCGCTACGAACCGGGCCAGCAGTTCAAGGCGCATCACGATTTCTTCCATGTCAGCCAGGCTTATTGGCCGGACCAGGAAAAACATGGCGGACAGCGGAGCTGGACCGCGATGATCTATCTCAACCAGCCCGAGGCGGGCGGCGAAACATATTTCCCCTCCGCCGGCGCGAAGGTCGCGCCCCGCGCCGGTCTGCTGCTCGCCTGGAACAATATGGGCGCGGACGGCGCGCCCAATCTCGACAGTCTCCATGCCGGCCTGCCGGTGACGGCGGGCGTCAAGCACATCGTCACCAAGTGGTTCCGCGAACGCCCCTGGGTCTAGCTAAGATCCAGATTTTGGGGGCTCGCCTCTGCTCAATTGAACCGCTTCATTGTCATTCCCGCGTACGCGGGAATGACAGCGGGTGCGTCGATCGTGATTGATAATTCGGAACCGCTCTAACGGCGACCGGCGGCCTTTTTCTTGGCCGACGGGCCGCGCAGCACGGGCTGGCCGGAACGGGTGCCCGTTGCCTGGCCGTCCTTGAAGACCAGGGCGCCATTGACCCAGACCCGCGAGATACCGACCGATTGCGCGCCGGGATTCTCGCTGGTGGCGCGATCGGCGATTTGCGCCGGATCGAACAGCACCAGATCCGCGCGCGCGCCGGGGCGGATGACGCCACGATCGGCGATGCCCATATGCTCGGCCGCCGCCTCGGTCATGGTGTGGATCGCCTGTTCCAGCGTGATCACGGGCTGCTCGCGCACATAAAGGCGCAATATGCGGGGGAAGGATCCGATGCCGCGCGGATGGCGATCGCCGAGCATGCCGTCGCTGCTGATGTTCGCATGCGGCCAGGCGATCAGCTTCGCGACATCGTCGCCGCGCATGCTGGTGCCGATCACCATTTCACTGGCGCCGGGCGCTTGCGATTCGGCGATCAATTGCATCAGCGCTTCGGCGGGGTCGATCCCGCGCTGCGTCGCGACTTGCGCGACGGTCTTGCCGACCAGGCTCGGGTCCGGGCTGAAGTCCGAGAGCAGCAGCCCTTCCGCCGGTGCGAGATGCTTGAGCGCGAACTCGGCGCTTTCACGATTCTTGAAATCGCGCTTGGGGAACATGACGGTCAGCGTCGATTGCCAATATTCATAGGGATAGACATCGCCGGTGATGTCGACGCCCTCGGTACGGGCGCGGTCCATAACGCCCAGATAGCGATCGGCCTGGCCCCACCAGTCGGTCATGGCGAGCTTCATGTGCGAGACCTGGACGGGCATGCCGGTGACCCGCCCGATATTGACGATCTCGTCGAGCGCGGCCCAGATATACTGGTCCTCGCTGCGGATGTGGCTGATATAGCGGCCGCCGAAACGCGCAGCTTCCTTCGCCAGCGTCAGCACCTCGTCCTTGCTGGCATAGATGCCGGGATCATATTCCAGCCCCGTCGACAGCCCGAGCGCGCCCGCCCCCATCGCCGTCTGGACCAGCGCGCGCATCCGTTCGATCTCGGCAGCGGTAGCGACCCGCTTGTAATCCTCGCCGAGCACAGCCGCCCGGATGGAGTTATGCCCCACATAGGAGGCGATGTTCACCGCCACGGGTGTCTTCTTCATATGCGCGAACAGCGGGCTCAACGGCAATTCCGATCCGCCGTCCTGGCCCACGATGATCGTGGTGATGCCCTGGCTCGTCACGGGCACGGCATCGGGCTGTTCGAACAATCCGCGGTCGTGATGGCTATGGGTATCGATGAAGCCCGGCGACAACACCTGCCCGCCCGCGTCGATCACCTGCTCCGCCGCGCGCGGCGCGAGATCACCGACCGCGACGATGGTGCCGCCTTCGATCCGCACCGAGGCGGAGCGCGCCGGTGCGCCGGTGCCGTCGACGACTTTTGCGCCCGTGATGAGCGTCGATTGCGAAGATTGCGCGCCGGCGACACCGGATGGCGCAAGCACCATCGCGGCGATTGCCAGAATATAGCCGCACCGCCTGCCCGGTCGCGAATGCTGCATAAGATCGATACCCATGGCCATCCTGCCCCTTGTCGTGCTGTTTATTGGGAGATCATGAAAGACGAGACCTGATTGCCCGGTGCCACCGCATATCGCACCTTCATCGTGCGATCGCCGAAGGTGGCGGCATAGGTGTAGCTGATGTCGTCACCCAGTTCCTCGCGCTCGGTCAGTTCCAGTTTGGTCAGCGCGCCCACGGGCTTCAGTATGTTAGAGAAATACGGGTTCGACATCTCGGCGAAACCCTTGCCCGCCATCGGCACATCCTCCTGGCGCAAACTGCCTGTGCGGGCCGCTTCGATCAGTGCCGTGACCCGACGAGCCGTCTCAGCTTCTGGCTTGGGGCGCGGCGGGGCAGCGACAAGCGCCGGATCCCAGAGCTTCGCGATCCCATCGATAAACGTGTCGAGTTTGGTCGCTGCCGAGTTGGTCAGCAGGACGACCGACAGATCGTCGCCGAGGTAACGCGAATAATAGGTACGGAAACCCTGCCAGGCGCCGCCATGATGATAGCGCGGCTTGCCCCCCGCCGTGTCGAGGTTCCAAGCGAAGCCATAGGGATAAGGCTTGCCGCTATTCAGCCGGACAGGCGTATAGATCTGTTTCCAGCTTGCGGGACTGAGCACCTTGCCCTGCTCGACGCCGCGCGCCCATGCGATCATGTCGTCGAGCGAGAGATAGAGCGAGCCGTCCGCGGTCGAATTCATCGTCGGCGAAACGAAATCCTGATTCTTGAGCGTGCCGTCGACAAGCTTGTAGCCCGATGCGCGATGCAGGACGATATCGCCGTCGCTGATGCCGCGCGCCGTCTTCATGCCGAGCGGCTTGAAAACCTCGGTGTCGAGAACCTCCAGATAGGATTTGCCCGTCGCCTTCTTCACGAGAATGCCGAGCAGCGCATAACCGGTATTGCTGTAGCTCCAGCGCGCGCCGGGCGTGAAATCGAGCGGCATCGCGGCGGCGATCTTGACGAGTTCGTCGTCGGTATAGTCGCGCCGGTAATCGAAATCGCGCTCGTATTCGGCGACGCCCGATGTGTGGGTGAGGAGGTGGCGGATGGTCATCGTCCGCCAACTCGCCGGCGCATCGGGCACATATTTGGAAACCGGATCGTCGAGGCTCATTTTGCCTTGTTCGACCTGTGACATCACCGCGGCGGCGGTGAACATCTTGCCGACCGAGCCCGACTGGAAAATGGTTTCGGTCGTCACGGGAACATCGTGCTCGACGGTGGCGCGGCCATAGCCCTTGGCGACAACGATCTCACCCTTGCGCAGTATCGCGACCGAAACGCCGGGCACTTTTTCCTCGCGCATCTCGCGCTCGATGAACGTGTCGAGCTGCTTTTTGAAGGTCTCGGGATCGGGTGCCGCCAGCGCCGGCGCGGCAACGCAGAGCGTCGCCACCGCGCATAATGTCTTGGCCAGTCCGAACATCGTCTCTCCCCTTATGATCTCATCTGTCGTCGCAGCGGATAGTCACGTCATGCGCGCAGTGCCTCGCGCCGGCCGCCGCCCCATATGTCTTCGGAACACCAGACCATGCCGTCACGATAATCGGCGACAGGCGCACGATCGCGGGTCAGCAGCACCGGGCCGTCGAGATCGACGATGTCGCACAGCTGGCCGACGATGAAGGCCGGCGCCATGGCGAGCGATGTGCCCAGCATATTGCCGACCATCACCTGCATGCCGCGTGCGCGCGCCGCTTCGACCATCGCCAGCGCCTCGGTCAGGCCGCCGCATTTGTCGAGCTTGATATTGACCACCGAAAAGGCGCTGGGCAGCGTGGCGATCGAGGCCAGCCCCTGCACGCTTTCATCCGCCGCAAGCGGGATCGGTGACTCGAAGGCTTCGAGATCGGTGTCGCGATCCAGCGGCAGAGGCTGTTCGATCAGCGCGACCCCCGCCTCCACCAGCACGGGCATCAGCTGTTCGAGACCGGCACGCGAAAAACCCTGATTGCCGTCGACACCCAGCCAGACATCGGGCCGCGCGGCGCGTGCGGCACGAACGCGCTCGGCATCCAGCCCGTCCCCGGTCAGCTTGAGCTTGAGTGCGCGCGCATCGCCAAATCCGATTGCCCGCTCAGCCACGACCTCGGGGGGCTCGGCGCCGATCGTCCAAGTGGTCAGGCACGGTTTCGGCACGGAGATGCCTGCATCCTGCCAGGCCGGTCGGCCCGACCGCGCGGCTTCGAGATCCCAGAGCGCGCAGTCGAGCGCGTTGCGCGCACCCCCTATGGGCAGCAGCGACTGGAGGCGCGTACGGTCCATGCCCGCGCCGAACGCGTCGCCGACCGATGCGATGGCCGCAGCAATGCTCGCCGGCGTCTCGCCGAGATAATCGACGCCCGCCGCCTCACCACGGCCCTCACAATCGCCATCGCGCACGGTCGCGACGACCAGCTCGATCGCGTCATAGCTCCAGCCCGTGATGCGGAACGGGTAGACAAGAGGCCAGGTCTCGATGCGAACCGCGATGTCCATGATGTTTTCCGGGACCGATCAGTCGAAACTTGCGGCGATGTGCGCAACGAGCGCCCCCGGCCCCGTCGCCACGGGATCGAAGCAGGGGAGCCCGAACCGATCGGAGATCGCCTTCAGATGATCCGCCCGCGCATCAGCGGAAAGCGCCGAGCAATTGATGCTGATGCCCGCGCAACGCACCGCCGGATTGATCCGGCGCGCCATGACGAGATTGGTCTCGATGCACTCGGCAAGGTCGGGAAGCGGGAAATCGGGATAGCCGTCGACATGCGTCCGGCCCGCCGCATGGCACAGGATGATGGCGTCGGGCTGCGAGCCGTGGAGCAGGCCGAGCGCCACGCCCGCATAGGCGGGATGGAACAGCGAACCCTGGCCCTCGATCACGTCCCAATGGTCATGGTCATTATCGGGCGACAGCGTTTCCGCCGCGCCGGCGACGAAATCGGACACCACGGCATCGATCGGAACGCCTTCGCCCGCGATCAATATGCCCGTCTGTCCGGTCGCACGGAACGTCGCCTTCATGCCGCGTGCCGCCATTTCGCGCGCGATGGCGAGTGCGCTGTATTTCTTGCCGACGGCGCAGTCGGTGCCGACCATCAGCATGCGCCGGCCGGACCGCTTGCGCCCCGAACCGACCGGAAAGCTGCGCCCCGGCACGCGAACGTCGAACAGCGACGCCCCGGAAGCCCGGGCGGCGGCGGCGATCTCGGGCACGCTGCCGAGCCGGGCATGCATCCCGCTCGCCACGTTGAGCCCCGCTTTGAGCGCGGCGGCGAGCGGCGCGACCCATTCGGGCGCGATGGCGCCGCCAAAGGGGGTGACGCCGATCACCAGCGTCTGTGCGCCCGCGGCCCGCGCCTGCGCGAAATCCATGTCCTCCAGCCCCAGATCGACGCCGCAGGATGGCAGTCGCCACTGGCCGACGCAGCGCTCGCCCGACCAGTCCACGAGTCCGCACGCCGTCTTGGCATCGAGCCGGTCGGCCACATCACCCAGAAACAACAGATATTTTCCAGGGATGATCATCCGACGCGATCTTTCTTGCAGAATGGGGGGCGACACCATGAGCGCCCCGGAACCGCTTGATAGTTATAAATATCACTCTAGAAGTCAACTGACATAAAAATAACAAATCCCCGTCGACCGACACAAACACACCGACGATCTGGAGACCGCGCTTGAAAACCTTCCCTTCGCCGCCGGTGCCGGCATGAAGCCGCTCGCCCGCAAGACCGTCGCCATGCTCCAGGCGAGCGTCGGCGAGAATGGCGCGAAGCTTTCGCCCAATATCGGCCTGTTCGCGCTGATCTGCTTCGGTGTCGGCAGCACCGTCGGCGCGGGCATCTTCATTCTCACCGGCACCGTCGCCGCGCAGCATTCGGGTCCGGCGGTGGCGCTGTCCTTCCTGATCGCCAGTGGAGTCTGCCTGCTTGCCGGGCTCTGCTATGCCGAGCTGGCGGCGATGATGCCGGTTGCGGGCAGCGCCTATTCCTACACCCATGCCTCGATGGGTGAGGCAGCCGCCTGGTCGGTGGGCTGGTGCCTCGTGCTCGAATATCTTTTTGCCGGCGCGCTCATCGCGATCGGCTGGTCGGCTTATGCCCAGTCGGTGCTGCACGATATCGGCCTGGGCGTTCCCGCACTCTTCGCACAGGCGCCGTTCGCGATTTCCGCCGACCGCCAGCTGGTGGCGACGGGATCGATCATCGATCTGCCCGCGGTGCTGCTGACGATCGCCTGCACCGCGATGCTGCTGCGCGGCACCGAATTCTCGGCGCGGATCAACACGCTGATCGTCGTGGCCAAGATCGGCGCGATGCTGCTTGTCGTGGCGACCGGTTTCGCCTTTGTCGACCAGGCCAATTGGACACCGTTCGTCCCCGCCAATGAGGGGGTGTTCGGCCGATTCGGCTGGTCGGGCGTCCTGCAGGGCGCGGGCGTCCTGTTCTTCGCCTATGTCGGGTTCGATGCCGTCTCGACGCTGGCACAGGATGTTCGCGATCCGCAGCGCACCGTTCCCCGCGCGCTGCTCGCCTCGGTGGGCGTGACGACATTGCTCTATGCGCTTGTCGGGCTCGTCATCACCGGGCTCGTCAGCTACCGGCTGCTCGACGTTCCCGATCCCGTCTATGTCGCGCTCAACGCCGCGGGCCCGGGGCTCGCCTGGGCCAAGCTGGTCGTCGGCTTCGTCGCGATCGCCGGGCTGGTTTCGGTGCTGCTGGTCAGCCTGCTCGGCCAGGTGCGCATCTTCTATGCGATGGGGCGAGACGGCCTGTTGCCGGCGGCCTTCACCCGCGTCAGCGCCAATTCGCACATTCCCTTTGCCGGAACGCTGGTGACGGGCGTGATCGCGTCGATCGCCGCGGGCGTGCTCCCGCTGAGCCTGCTCAGCGAACTCATCTCGATGGGGACATTGTTCGCCTTCGTCATGGTCGCGGCCAGCGTCATCGTCCTGCGCCGGCGCGAGCCCGGAGTCGCCCGGCCGTTCCGCGTGCCATTCTACCCCTGGACGCCGCTGCTCAGCATTGCCGCCTGCCTGTATCTGATGTGGAGCCTGCCGCTGGATACATGGATCCGGCTCGTCATCTGGCTGGCGATCGGCGGTGCGGTCTATTGGCTTTACGGCCTGAGGCGGAAAAACGGCGGATAGGGAGATTCGCGGTTCGAGGAAAACATCGAACGACGGGAGCGGGTGAGCAGACGGAAGCGGATCACCCGCTCCGGATCAAGATTTGCCCGCCCGACGCGCGGACGGACTGCCGACATGCCCAGTATAGGATTGATAGAGTTCGGACAGGCGCTCGAGGCGCTCTTCGACTGGCGCCCCGAGCTCCCCGATCACGTCGTTGACCAGAAGATTGACCACGCAGCCGAGCGCAACCTGTGAGCTCCAGAACAGCTCGACCTCGGTAGAGGCGGCGATGACGTGGCTGGTGAACTTGCGTATCCAGTCGCAGAATTTGTCGGTGAGCATCACCACTGGGATGCCGTTGCGATGCGCCCGTGCGGCCAGATCATAGGCGTGTTCGGAATAGCGACGCAGATCGATGAGAACCAGGCAGCGTCCTTCGGGATCGCCGGCGAAGATCTCGTGATAATTTCCCGCCGTCATGTCGACGACGCTGACGCCGTCGCGCGCATATTGCAGCAGATGCGCGAGCGTGGCCGCAACGCCGCGCTCGGTCTGGAAACCGGCGACATGCACATAGCGGCTGTGCGCCAGCAGCGCGACGATCTGTTTCCAGGTCTCGCTTTCCGCCATCGCATAGACTTCGATGATTCCCGCCAGCTCGAGTTCGAGGCTGCGCTTGGTTCGGTTGCTCTCACCGCGCGCGCCGACGAATTCCGTCACCTGATCGCCGACCAGCCACGGCACGCCCGACATGGTGGTGCGCAGCCCCGCCTTCAGGTCCTTGAAATGGCGATAGCCCATCTTGCGCGAGAAGCGCCCGACGGTGATCGCGCTCACTTCCAGCTTGTCGGCGATCGAATTGGCGGTCTCGAACGCGATCCCGCCGCGGTTGGTCAGGATGAAATTAGCGATCGTGCGCTCTGCCGGCGTGAAGCTCTCAAGGCTGTCCTCGAGCCGCTGCAGCAGATCGCGGGACGTATCGGCTCCCCCTTGCACGTCTCATCTCTCCCCGTTCCTCTCGACAAACCGTCTTAGAATAGCCGGTTCGCCTACGCCAGCATGGCCATCGCCCGATCTCCGCGGGCGCACAAGACATGTGTTACTTATATCTCATGGATTGACACATTGATATAAATATACCCTTATCGAGTCGGATCGGTTCGCGACTCGCACAGACGAGCGCGCGCCTTCGTCACCAGAAACAAAGGGGGGAAAAATGACGATCAGGCAGAACAGGCTTCACCGGGCAATCCGGTCGGGACTGGTATCGGCGGCATCGATGATCGCGCTGGCAAGCCCGGTTCTTGCGCAGGAAAGCGCATCCGCGCCGCAACAGAAGACGGCCAACGACACTGCCCAGGCGGCCGACGAAATCATCGTCACCGCGACACGACGGTCCGAAACCGTCCGCGACGTGCCGTTCAACATCCAGGCGATCTCGGCCGACACGCTGGAGAAGACCGGCGCGACCGACCTGACCGATTTCGCGCGCACGGTGCCCGGCCTCTCGATGAACAGCTATGGGCCGTCGGGCGGCACCAAGCTGGTGCTGCGCGGCCTGCGCACGGGCACCGAAGCGGGCCTCGCGCCGACGACGACGGTCTATGTCGACGAAGTACCGGTGGACATGCCCTATCGCGGCACACCGCTGGACCTGAAGCTGCTCGACATCGAACGCGTCGAAGTGCTGCGCGGCCCCCAGGGCACGCTGTTCGGCGGCGGCGCGATCGGCGGCACACTGCGCTACATCTCGAAAAAGCCCGATACCGGGAAATTCGAAGGCAATGTCGGCGCCGAGCTTTCGACGACGCGCGGTGGCGGCGCCAATTACAATCTGACCGGAATGGTCAATGTGCCCATCAACGACTGGATCGCGGTCCGCGCCAATCTGGGTCATTTCGACAATGACGGTTTCGTCGACAATGTCCGAACGGGCGCCAGGAACGTCAATGACGACCGGACGACGTCGGGCCGCATCGCGGTGTTGATGAAGCCGGTCGACGATCTGGAGATCAATCTCACTTATTATCGCCAGACCGCGCGCTACGGCGAATCGGCCGTGCAGCGCGAAAGCCAGCCGCGGGACACCGTCGATTACATCCATCCCGGCGACACCCGTTACCGGGCGCAACTCGGCAATCTCACGCTCGCTTATGATTTCGGCTGGGCCAGGCTGACATCGAGCTCGTCCTATATCGACGAGAAGCATGATTCCTCGAACGATGGCACTTTCGGCATCCGCGATTCGATCTTCGGCAGTTTCCTCGACCCCAACGACATTCCCGAATTCACCGAATATTCGGTGCGCCGCGCCCGATCACATGCCTTCACCCAGGAAATCCGGCTGGTCTCGGCATCGGACGGTCCGTTCAACTGGATCGTCGGCGGCTATTACAACAAGGTGCGCACCGGCGAGAACGACCAGGAATTCGTGCCCGTCCCCTTTCCGGGGCAGGATGCCTTCGAGCAGAACATCATCGGCGCCGAGCTCAACGACAACAAGGAATATAACTACGCCTATACCGATCGTTCGCGGCAATATGCAGTGTTCGGCGAACTCAAATACCAGTTTACCGACGCTTGGCAGGCTTCGGTCGGCGGACGCTATTTCGACGTACGCGGCAATGGCGACTTCTACGCGATCGATCAGTGGTTCGGCCGCAACGCCCGCGATGCCAATGGCCTGGCGCGCACCGTGCCGTATGCGGATGAATTCTCCTATGGCAGCAACCATGAGAAGGGCACGGTCTGGCGCTTCAACACCTCTTACAAGTTTGGCAGCGACGGCCTGATCTATGTGACGGTCGCGCAGGGGTTCCGCCCGGGCGGCTTCAATCGCCTGACGCCCAACACGGGCGTTCCGCCCGAAGGATATCAGTTCAACTCCGACGACCTGATTAGCTACGAGCTTGGCGGCAAATTCTCGCTCGCGCAGAACCGCATCTATGTGAGCTCGGCGCTGTTCCGGATCGACTGGTCGGACATCCAGACCACCGTCCGCACCCCGATCGGCTTCTCCTATCAGGGCAATGCCGGCAAGGCGGTCTCGCAGGGCGTCGAGATCGAACTGAATGCGCGCGACATCCTGCTGTCCGGCCTCTCCTTCAACCTGGGCTATAGCTATACCGACGCGAAGCTGACCGAGTCGATCGAGCGCATCGGCTTCAAGGGTGAGCGGATGCCGATGGTTCCACGCCACGCGCTATCGCTGATGGCGGATTACAGCACCGAAATCGGCGGCGGCCTGAAAGCCGGACTGAACTGGCTGGCCAGCTATACGAGCAGCAGCGATGCCGATTTCGGCCGCTTCAAGCCCGTTCGCGGTACGACGGCCGGTTCGCTGGTCCCCTCCACGAGCGTCAATCCGCAATATCTGCCGATCGCCGGCTATTGGCTGTCCAACCTTTCGCTGCGCTTGGAAGGGGAGAACTGGAGCGCCCGCATCTTCGCCGACAATCTGTTCGATGCGCGTTTTAAGATGTCGCGGAACTATAGCTTCGCCAACAGCAATTTCGCGACCTCGGACGTCCTTTACTACGCCAATCGTCCGCGCACGATCGGGCTTGGGCTGACCAAGCGCTTCTGATCCGAACGTCCCGCCGCCGCTGGGCGCAAGCCCGATGGCGGCGGCTCTCGACCAAGGAAAACGCAATTCGATCCATGCGAACTGCAGGGGCGCGGGTCGTATTGTCTCGAAACAAGAGATCGACGCCATGAGCCACGCATCGCGCATGCTGCTGATATCCGCCGCCCTGCTTTCCGGCCTCGCCACGACGACTGCCGCCGCGGCCGACGCCGACGATCGCGTCCGCGAAGATTACCGGCGCGCACAGAATTTCCTGTCCTGGACTATCGATGGGAATATCCACAACAACGATATCGGCCATCGCTGGATCGCGGGCGGCCACCGCCTCTGGTACAAGCGCAGCTTCGATGGCGGGCACGAATTCATCCTCGCCGATGCGGCCAGCAAGACGAAGACGCGCGCCTTCGATCACGACAGGATGGCCCGGGCACTGAGCGACGCGCTCGGACGCGAGATCCGCGCGAACCAGCTTCCGATCGACGATCTGATCTATAAATCCGCACGCGGAACGCCGGAGATCGTGGCCGAGAAGAAGGTGTGGACATGCGATCTCCAAAAGCTTGCCTGCAGCGGGCACGCCATGCCGCCGCCTGATGCCGGTGAAGCCGCGGCACCGGGTGGGCAACGATCGCTGTTCGTGAAGGATCACAATCTCTGGCTGCGCGATCTCGCCACCGGCGAGGCGCGGCCGCTCACCACCGATGGCGACAGGGATCGCAGCTATGCGGTTCTTCCCGAAGCCAGCACGTCCGAAATCACGCAGCGGCGAAGCGGCAAGTCCCAGATACCCGTCGGCGTCTTTTCGCCAGATGGCGGAAAATATATCACCTACCGGCTCGATCAGTCGAAGGTGAAGCCGCTTCACCTGCTCCAGACCGTGCCGGAAGACGGCTCGGTGCGGCCGGTCGTCCACGACTATCGCTATGCCTTTCCCGGCGACACCGAGACGATGGCCGAGTTCTTCGTCTTCGATCTTCGGACGGGAAAGCAGATCCGCGTCGATCAGCCCCCCGTCATCGCCCCTGCGGAGGGGCCGATCGCGATGCGCTATGTCAGCTGGTCAGCAGACGGCCACAAAGCCCATCTGATCCAGGTCGATCGCAGCTATCGGACGATGTCGTTTACCGAAATCGATGCGCAATCGGGCCGTGCGCGGGTGCTCAGAAGCGAGACCGAGACCGTCAATTATCTGCCGGCGCACACCCTGCCCGATCCGCCGCTGGCGCGTGCACTGGCCAATGGCGATTTCATCTGGCCTTCGGAACGATCGGGGGCGCTGCATCTCTATCGCTATGACGGCAGGACCGGTGCGCTGAAGAACGCGCTGACGTCGGGATCCTGGATGGTCCGCGAGATCATCCGGATCGACGAAGCGGCGGGCACGCTCTATTTCTCCGCGATCGGCGCGGAGGACAGCGCCAACCCCTATTATCGCGCGATCTGGCGGGTGAAGCTGGACGGAACCGGGCTCACCCGCCTCACGCGCGAAGACGCCGATCATGAAGTCCGGGTGCCTGCCGATGCGGCCTCCGCCACTGCGTTCGGTCAGGCGCCGCCCGCACCCGAAACGGCGGGCTTCTCACCCGACGGGGCCTATTTCGTCGACAGCTATTCGACCCCCACCCAGCCCAGCGTCACGCTGATCCGCGATGCGCGCGGCAGCAGGATACTCGACATGGAAACCGCGACGCTCGGCGCCGCGATCGCATCCTATATCCCGCCCGAACCCTTCCGCGTCATGGCGGCCGACGGGAAAACGCCGATCTATGGCCTGTTGCTGAAGCCGAGCAATTTCGACCCTGCGAAGCGCTATCCAGTGATCGATTCGATCTATCCCGGTCCACAGGTCACGCGAACACCGACCCGGTTCATGGGCGATAGAGGTCTGGCGCAGGCCGTTGCCGAACTCGGCTTCGTCGTCATGATCGTCGACGGTCGCGGCACACCGCTGCGTTCCAAGGAATTCCGGTCGTTCGCCTATGGCAATATGGGCGCCGCCGGGGGCCTCGAGGATCATGTGGCCGCGATCCGCCAGCTCACCCAATCCAGGCCCTGGCTCGATGGCGGCAATGTCGGGATCTACGGCACGTCGGGCGGCGGCTTCGCCACCGTCCACGCGCTGTTCGACTATCCCGATTTCTACAAGGTCGGCGTCGCATCCGCGGGCAATCACGACCAGCGGAGCTATCTCGCGATCTGGGGCGAGAATTATCAGGGGCCCTTCGACGACAAGGGGTACGAGGCGATCGCGTCGTACCACAATGTCCGCAATTTCAAGGGCAAGCTGCTGATCGCCCATGGCGACATGGACGACAATGTCCATCCCGCAAACACGATGCGCGTCGTCGATCAGCTCATCAAGAACAACAAGCCGTTCGACATGCTGGTCATGCCCAACGTCAATCACGGCATCATGGGCAACCCGTACTTCATCAAGCGGATGTGGGACTATTTCGTCGTCAACATGAAGAACGAACAGCCGCCGTCGGACGTCGTGCTCACCAAACCCGAATAAGGAGATCGTCATGTCATCATCAGGCAATCGGGCGACAGGCAGGCGTGCGGGCAAGGCGCTGATACTGGGCTTCGCTATGCTCCTACCCAGCGCGGCGCAGGCAGGGCCCCAGATCTTCGATCGCGCACCTTATTATTCAGGCCGCGTCACCACCACCGACGATCTCCGCCGCGTGCCCGTCCCGGCCGGCCACAACGAACCCAAGGGCACGTTCGTCCTACGCGGCGGTCGACTTTTCGACGGCACCGGCGCTCCGCCGCGCCCCGCGACGATTGTGGTCGAGGGCAAGACGATCACCGCGATCCTGGCGCCCGGCGAGACCCGTTTTCCGAAAGGCACGGTCATTTATGACGTGACAGGCAAGACGATCATGCCCGGGCTGATCGACCTGCATACCCATCTGACCTATGTCGAGGAGTTCGGCCAGCCGCCGCTGCTTTCCGAGGAGAATATCGCCGATGCGACGCTGCGCGGTATCAACCGTATGCGCATCTACGCATTGTCGGGGATCACCAGCGTGCGCGACGTGGCGTCCGACGGCGAAGTCCCGTTCGCGCTGAAGAGCTGGCAGAGCAGGGGCCGCCTGGCCGGGCCGCGGATCTTCGCCGCGGGGCAGCTCATCACCGGCCGCGGCGGACACGGCACCGAGGGCTTCGGGAGCCGGACCGCACCCGATTACCAGCAATCGGCGTTACGGGAGGCGTCCGGCCCCGACGAATGGCGCGAAGCGGTACGCGTCCAGTTCAAGATGGGCGCGGACCTCATCAAGCTGGCCAGCCATTATTCCCAGGCGGAGATCGACGCGGCCGTCGATGAAGCGCACACGCTCGGCATTCCCGTCACCGTCGACGCGGAGACGCAATATATCGACATGGCGATCAAGGCCGGCGTCGACAGCATCGAACATCCGCTGCCGCGCAGCGACGCGGCGATCGCGCTAATGGCGAAGAACGGCATCGCGTCGGTTCCGACATTGGTGCCCTATCGCTATATCAGCCGTCTCAGCGGCGGCTATTTCGGATCGACGTCCCGGCGCTTCACGCTGACCGAGGACAGCATCTTCGCGATGCTGCGGAAGATGAAGCAGAGCGGCATAAAAATGGGCATCGGCACCGACCTGGTCGTCGACTGGATCAAATATATGCCCACCGCCTATATCGACGAACTCAAGAGCTTCGTCGCGGTTGGCTACACCAACAGCGAGGCGCTGGTCGCGGCGACGAGCACCAATGCCGAGATCCTCAGGATGGACGATCGCCTGGGCACGATCGCTGCCGGCAAGCTCGCCGATATCATCGTTGTCGACGGAGAACCGGACAAGAGACTCGATGACCTCACAAAGATCGACCGCGTGTTCGTCAATGGCCGGATGATCGTCGCGGACGGCAAGCTTCAGACCGAGCCGCACAAACCGATGCCGGCTCCATCGCTCAACAAGGTCCGCGATCAATCATCCTCGTCGTCATAGCCGACCAGGTCGAGTGCGCGGGCCTTGATCTGGCGCGTCATGCACCAATGGACGAGCGCATCCTCGCGACCATGCGTCACCCAGACTTCGCTGGGAGCGATCTCGCCCAGCGTTGCGGTCAGCTCGTCCCAGTCGGCATGGTCGGACAGGATGATCGGCAGCTCGACATTGCGCTGGACCGCACGCTGGCGCACGCGCATCCAGCCCGACGCCATCGCCGTGATCGGATCGGGCAGCCGCCGTGACCAGCGATCGTTGAGCGCCGAGGGCGGAGCCAGGACGATGCGTCCCTTCATCTCGTCCTTCGACGCGTCGATCGCGGGCCGCAGATCGCCCAGATCGACCCCGTGCTCGACATAGAGCGCGCACAGCCGCTCGAGCGCGCCATGGATATAAATGGGGTCGCCATGGCCCAGCGCACGCAACTCCGCGATGACGCGCTGCGCCTTGCCCAGCGCATAGGCGCCGACGAGCACGCAGCGATCGGGATTGGCACGCAGCGCGGCGAGCAGCTTGTCGATCTCGTCATGCGTCTCGGGATGGCGGAACACCGGCAGGCCGAAGGTCGCCTCGGTGATGAAGACATCGCATTTGACGGGCTCGAAGCGAGCGCAGGTGGGGTCCGGACGGCGCTTGTAATCGCCCGAGACGACGACACGTTCGCCGCCATGGTCGAGGATGATCTGCGCCGAACCCAGGACATGGCCGGCGGGCACGAAGCCGATTTCGACATCGCCCAAAGTCAGCGTCTCGCCATAATTGACGGCCACGCCGTTCTGCGCTCCGTAACGGCATTCCATGATCGCCAGCGTCTCGGGCGTCGCCCAGACCTGGCCGTGTCCGCCCCGGGCATGATCGGCATGGCCATGGGTGATCAGCGCGCGCGCGACCGGACGCGAGGGATCGACCCAGGCATCCGCTGCGGGAATATAGATGCCGTGGGGTTGCGGCTCGATCCAGCTACCGAGTTTGGCCATCACGCCTATATAGGATGAGATGGTCGAAAGTTCCCGTCTTCCTCTCAAGCGCCCCCCGTCGCGGGAAGGCGGGGCTTGAGCAATCTGCCACCTGTCCTGACCGACTGGTTCGCGGCCAGGGGTTGGGCGCCGCGTCGTCACCAGCGCGATATGCTGGATGCCGCGCGTGCCGGCCGTCATGCGCTGCTCGTGGCGCCAACCGGTGCGGGCAAGACGCTCGCCGGTTTCCTGCCGACGCTCGCCGACCTGATCGAGCACCCCGCCGACGGCCTCCACACGCTCTATATCTCGCCGCTAAAGGCGCTTGCGGTCGATGTGCAGCGCAATCTGCTGACGCCGATCGCGGAGATGGGGCTCGATATCCGGGTCGAGACACGAACGGGCGACACGCCGTCCGACCGCAAGGCGCGGCAACGTGTCCGCCCGCCGCAGATCCTGCTGACCACGCCCGAATCGCTGAGCCTGCTGCTCTCCTATCCCGACAGCATGCTGATGTTCGACGGGCTGAAGGCTGTGGTGATCGACGAGGTCCACGCATTCGCCACCACCAAGCGCGGCGACCTGCTGTCGCTATCGCTGTCGCGGCTGCAAAAGCTGGCGCCGGGTTTCCGCCGCGTCGCATTGTCCGCGACGGTCGCGGATCCCGACGGCTATCGCGCCTGGCTGGCGCCGCATGGCGATATCGATACCGTCGAGAAAGTGATCGGCGAGCCCGGCGCCGAACCCGATATCTCGATCCTGCTGCCCGAGGGCCGCGTGCCCTGGTCGGGACATTCGGGGCGTTATGCCGCACCGCAGGTGATGGCGGAGATCGAGACGCACAAGACCACGCTCGTCTTTTGCAACACCCGCAGCCTGGCCGAACTGATCTTCCAGGATCTGTGGAAAGCCAATGAGCTGAAGCTGCCGATCGGCATCCATCATGGCAGCCTGGCGCGCGAAGCGCGGCGCAAGGTGGAATCGGCGATGGCCGACGGCAAGCTGCGCGCATTGGTCGCGACCGCCAGTCTCGATCTCGGCGTCGATTGGGGCGATGTCGATTGCGTCGTCCAGATGGGAGCACCCAAGGGCTCGTCGCGTCTGCTCCAGCGGATCGGCCGCGCCAACCACCGGCTCGACGAACCCTCCGAGGCGGTGCTCGTTCCCGGCAATCGCTTCGAATATCTCGAGGCGCGCGCCGCCCTCGATGCGGTCGATGCCGGCGAGCTCGATCCCGACATCTTCCGCGCCGGCGCGCTCGACGTGCTGGCACAGCACATCATGGCCTGTGCCTGCACCGCGCCCTTCGACGAAGCCGCGATGCTGGAAGAAGTGCGATCGGCGCTTCCCTATTCGGCGCTCGACGAAGCGACCTTCAAACGCGTGCTCGGCTTCATCGCCGACGGCGGCTACGCATTGCGCGCCTATGATCGCTTCAAGCGGTTGACGCATGGCCATGACGGGCTGTGGCGCGTCTCGCATCCCAATTTCGTCAAGCAGCATCGGCTGAACGCCGGCATCATCGTCGATGCCGAAACGCTCGACGTGCGTTTCAAGAACGGCCGCAAGCTTGGTTCGGTCGAGGAATATTTCGCCTCCACTCTCTCGCCCGGCGACACTTTCTTCTTCGCCGGCCTCAGCCTGCAGGTCGAGCGCATGGACACGACCGACCTGATCGTCCGCGCAACCACCAGATCGGCGCGGGTGCCGAGCTATATGGGCGCGCGCATGGCGCTTTCGACCAATCTCGCACGCCGCGTACGCGGCTATCTGCACGACCGCAGCGCCTGGAGCCGCTTTCCCGACGATGTCCGCGAATGGCTGGAGGTGCAGGATTATCGATCGATCCTGCCCGGCCCCGATCAGCTGCTGATCGAAACCTTCCCGCATGAAGGGCGCCATTATATGGTCGCCTACAGCTTTGCGGGCTGGAACGCGCATCAGTCGCTCGGCATGCTCGTCACCAAGAGGATGGAGACGCTGGGGCTCAAGCCGATCGGCTTCGTCGCCAACGACTATGCCTTTGCGACCTTCGGGCTCGAGCCCGTCACCGATCCCGCGCCGCTCTTCTCGCCCGACATATTGGAGGACGAATTCGTCGAATGGGTGCAGGGATCGCACCTGCTCAAACGCGCCTTTCGCGAAGTCGCGGTGATCGGCGGACTCGTCGAGCGCCAGCATCCCGGCAAGAAGAAGACGGGCAAGCAGGTCACCTTCTCCACCGACCTGATCTACGATGTGCTGCGCCGCTACGAGCCCGACCATCTGCTGTTGCGTGCCGCATGGGAGGATGCGCGCGCACGCGTCACCGATGTCGGCCGCCTTGCCGACCTGCTCGACAGTGCCGCCGACACGATGGTCCATATCGACCTGCCGCGCGTCACCCCGCTGGCGGTGCCCGTACTCGTCATGATCGGGCGCGAGCATGTGCCGCAGGGCACGATCGACGACGAATTGCTGGTCGAGGCCGAGGGGCTCGCCGCCCAGGCGATGCAGCGCGATTGAACGATTGCACAGCCCGCCATTCTGGGATTTAGTCCGCCATCGTTTCAAAGGGGGTCCGCGATGCGCGCTGTCATTCTGTCCTGCCTCGGTCTTGCCATCGCAACCCAGCCGGTCGCCGCACAGCAGACGCTGCGCCCCGATCAGGTGAAGTTCCGCGATCTCTACAAGGAGCTGGTCGAGACCAACACGACGCTGTCGGTTGGAAGCTGCACGCTCGCGGCGGAGAAGATGGCGGCACGGCTGAAGGCGGCGGGCTATACCGATCAGGACATCACTTTGTTTGCTACGCCCGAACATCCCAAGGAGGGCGGGCTGGTCGCGATACTCAAGGGCAGCGATCCCAAGCTGAAGCCGATGCTGCTGCTCGCGCATATCGACGTGGTCGAGGCCAAGCGTGAGGACTGGACGCGCGATCCCTTCAAGCTGGTCGAAGAGAATGGCTATTATTACGCGCGCGGCACTGCCGACGACAAGGCGATGGCCGCGATGTGGACCGACAGCCTGATCCGCTTCAAGGAAAGCGGATACAAGCCCAAGCGCACGATCAAGGTCGCGCTCACCTGCGGCGAGGAGACCACTTACGCCTTCAACGGCGCGCAGTGGCTCGCGCAGAACCGGCCCGAATTGATCGCCGCCGAGTTCGCGCTCAACGAAGGCGGCGGCGGCGATTCCGACGGCAAGGGCAAGCTCGTCAGCCAATCGATGCAGGTCGGCGAAAAGGCGGTGCAGAATTTCCGCATCGAGGCGACCAATCCCGGCGGACACAGCTCGATCCCGGTGCGCGACAATGCGATCTACGACCTGGCCGATGCGCTGGCGAAGATCCGCGCCTATGAATTTCCGATCGATCTGACCGACACCACCCGCGCCTATTTCCGCGCGGTCGGCAAGGCCAAGGGCGGCGAGGAAGGTGCGGCGCTGATCGCGATCGCCGCCAATCCGGCCGACAAGGCCGCCGATGCCATCGTCTCGAAGGACCGCATCTATCATTCGATGCTGCGCACCACCTGCGTCGCCACGCTGATCGACGGCGGCCATGCCAACAACGCGCTGCCGCAGCGCGCCGGCGCCAACATCAATTGCCGGATCTTCCCGGGCCGGTCGATCGAGGAGACGCAGGCCGCACTCGTCACCGTGATCGGCAATCCCAAGATGACGGTCACGGTGGTTCCACCGATCCGGCCCGCTGCCGTGCCGCCGCCGCTCGATCCGAAGATCATGGGTCCGGCGACGAAGCTTGCCGCCAGATATTTCCCCGGCGTGCCCGTCGTGCCGGTGATGTCGACGGGTGGGACCGACGGCATCTTCCTGGGCGCGATCGGCATCCCGGTCTATGGCGTGCCCGGCCCCTGGGGCGATCCCGACGGCAATGGCGCACATGGCCTGAACGAGCGGATGGAAGTGAAGTCGGTCATGGTCGGCCGCGACTATCTCCACGATCTCGTCATGGCCTATGCCGACGGCAAATAGCGTGCGGTCCGCGGGCCCCAGGTCGACCGCAACCATTCCTTAACCATGTCGGCGCATGCTCCCTCTGAACGCGGGAACAGGGGGCCGAAATGGGCATCGCCGTCGAAGCAATGATGCAGGTGCGCGGAGGATTGTGCGACCGGATCGACCGGATCGCGCACGAGCTGCCGCATCTGACGCTCGATCAGCTCTGCAACGGGGTCGACGACATCCGCCGCACCGCGCTCGACCATGGCCTCGATCCGCTGGCGCAACTGGCCCGGGGGCTGGAAACGGCGCTCGCCGATGCCGGCCGCGGCGCGATGGTCCTGCCCTGGCTCGATACCATGCGCGACGCCGTGGACTGCGAGCGGCTCGATGCGGAAGCCGGTGCGATCTACCTCGCCGCGATCAATGTGCGCATGGCCGGCTGAACCCGGCGGAGCCATCCATGGAAGCCCTGTTATCCGCGCTGCTCGCAGCCGCGCTGGCCGAGCTGGGCGACAAGACCCAATGGCTCGCGCTCGCACTGGCGATCCGTTTTCACGACAAGGGCGGCGCCGTGCTGGCCGGAATTGCGCTGGCGGCGATCGTCAATGCCGCGATTGCGAGCGTGGCGGGCGCCATGATCGGCCCGATGCTTGTCCGCGAAGCGGCGACATTGATGCTCGCGCTCGCTCTGGCCTCCGCCGGCGTGACGATGGCATTCAAGGCGAAATCGCCGCCGGGCATCGATGGCTGGCGGATCGGTGCGTTCCTGACGAGCTTCGCCGCCTTCGGCATCGCCGAGCTGGGCGACAAGACGCAGTTCCTGACCTTTGCGATCGCGACGCGCACCGGCATGCCGATGCTGACGGCATTGGGCGCGGCAGCGGGCGTGTTCGCGATGAGCGCGGTCGCCGTGGCCGGCGGGCGGGCCGTCCTCGACGCGCTGCCGCTCGGCATATTGCGTCGCGTGATCGCTGGCCTGTTCCTGCTGCTCGGCGCGATCGCAGCAGTCAATGCGCTCCGGCTGGTCTAGTGATCAGCCAGTGATTTGGGCAAGAGCCTCGACGACATGATCGACCTCCTCCGCGGTGTTGTAATGGCATAGCCCCAGTCGAAGCAGCCCGCCGCTGTCCGCAAGGCCAAGCCGCGCGATCGCCTCGACCGCGTAGAAATTACCTGCCCAGGCGAAGATGTTCCGTTCCGCCAGTGCTTCGGACAGCGCGTGCGGGTCGTGGCCGGCAATGGTGATGCCGAATGTCGGCACGCGTCCCTGCATCGTCGGCACGCCCCATAGCTTCAGTCCGTCGATCGCGCGCAATCCCTGCAACAGGCGTTCGCCCAGAGCTTCCTCATAGGCATGGCAGCCGAGCATGGCCGCGCGCAGGCGCTCGACGCGGGTGCCGGCATCGGGCGCGAAACGGGCGCCCAGCGCTTCGAGATAATCGATGGTGCCGAGCACCGCCGCCTGCCCCTCGAAGGACGGCGTACCGGTCTCGAACCGGCGCGCCGACGGGTGGATCGATGCCGGACGCACTTTATAGGCGCCAAGCCGCTCGACCATTTCGTCCCTGCCCCACAACACGCCCTGATGCGGACCGAAGAATTTATAAGGCGAACAGACCAGCAGATCGCAGCCAAGCGCGCGGACATCGGTCGCGACATGCGGCACCGACTGCACGGCGTCGACGAAGACCAGCGCATCGCCATGCGCGCGGACGATCTTCACGATCGCCCCGACATCGTTGAGCGTACCGATCGCATTGCTGGCACCGCCGATCGCGACCAGGCGCGTACGCGGCCCCAGGATTTCCGGCAGGCCGTCAAGCTTCAACAGGCCGGTGTCCGGATCGAAATCGATCCAGCGCACCGTCATGCCGCGATCCTGCGCAACCATCAGCCAGGGCGTGACATTGGCGTCGTGATCGAGCCGGGTGACGACCAGTTCGTCGCCTTCGCCCCAGTCGCGCGCCAATGCCCGCGACACCGCGAAGGTCAGCGAGGTCATATTGGGGCCGAAGGCGATCTCGCCCGGCGCGGCGCCGATCAGATCGGCCATCGCCGCATGCGCCGCATCGCTCATCGCATCGGTTTCGACCGAGGTCCGGAACGGACCGCCGCTATTGGCGGTCCCCTGTTCCAGATGCCGCACCATCGCCGCAAGCGCGGGCGCGCAGATCTGGGTTCCGCCCGGTCCGTCGAGATAGATGCGGGCATCGCCGCCACCTGCGGTCAATGCGGGAAACTGCGCGCGCACGTCGTCGATCGGAAAAGCCATCGTCAGAGTCCCCGGAACCAATGGAATGTGGCCGTCTACATCAACGCCGGAGCGCCATAAAGTCCCACGACATCCAATCGAGACACCCGATCGATCGATTCAATCGATCAGGCAAAGCGAATTTTTCCGGCCGGTCACGACAAAAGGTCTGCGACTTTTTTTGCATTCTTTCGTTATGCTTCCGACTCGAATTTACGCATCATGGAGGACATCATGGCCAAGGGTGGCAAGGCGAAACTGAAGACCCCGACCGATATCGGCAGCAACGAAGCGAAGAGTGTCGCCGACGCGCTCAACGGCATTCTGGCCGACAGCTATGCGCTCTACATCAAGACCAAGAATTTCCACTGGCACGTCTCGGGTCCGCATTTCCGCGACTATCACCTGATGCTCGACGAACAGGCCACGCAGATCCTGGCGACGACCGACGAGATCGCCGAACGTGTCCGCAAGACCGGCAACACCACGCTCCGTTCGATCGGCGACATCGCCCGGCGCCAGTCGATCAAGGACAATGACGCCGAGCTCGTTTCCGCCGCGAACATGCTGGCCGAACTGCGCGAGGACAATCTGAACCTCGTCGCCAGCCTGCGCGAGGCCAAGGATATCGTCGACGAAGCCAAGGACAATGCGACCTCGGGCATTCTGGACGACTGGACCGATCAGGCCGAGCAGCGCGCCTGGTTCCTGTTCGAAGCCAGCCGGACCTGATTCCCTAACGCCGATCCGATCGCGACATGCCGGCGGGCCGTTGACGGCCTGCCGGACTCGTTATACGGCCCCTATGTCATCCGGGGAGTAGCCGGCCGCATCAGCCCGAACGGGCGGGATGCGGATGCTGTGTCAACATACTTGACTGAGAGGTCATGGCACAGCGAATCCCAGCCCGGGCTGGGATCGGCAAGACCGATGACGCCTGACCTCCGCACATGCCGGGCGGGGTGGTCATGCGTCGTTGGTATTGCCTTCCGTCCGGCTGGAGTCACCTTCCCCATGGAAATCCTGCTCTCTTCGACGCTGCTCGTCGCCTTTGCCGAAATCGGCGACAAGACGATGCTGCTCGCGATTATACTTGCCTGCCGCTTTCGCCGGCCCTGGCCGATCGTCGGCGGCATCCTCGCCGCCACCATCGTCAATCATGCGCTCGCCGCCTGGGCCGGCGCGGCCGTTGCCGGGCTGCTCGACGGCTTCTGGTTCCGCCTCGCCGTCGCGATCGGTTTCCTCGTCATGGCCGCCTGGACGCTGGTGCCCGACACCATCAACGAGGACGAAGCCGACGCGAAGACCGGCTATGGCGCCTTCCTGACCACCACCATCGCCTTTTTCCTCGCAGAGATGGGGGACAAGACGCAGATCGCGACCGTCGCGCTCGGCGCGCAATATCAGGCAGTGACGCTGGTCGCGATGGGCACGACGCTCGGCATGATGATAGCGAACGTACCTGCCGTGTTCCTGGGCGAGCGTATCACCCGCACCTTGCCGATGACGGCGATCCGCATCGTCGCGGCCGGGATCTTCGCGGCGCTCGGGCTCTGGGCGATGTGGGAGATTTTCGGCTGAGGCCTATGGCCCGAGCGTGACGACCCACAAATCGGGCGGCACGCCGTAGCGCAGCGGCACGATGCTGGTGCCGAGCCCGGCGGTCACGATGATGGTGCGGCCCAGTTCCTCGATTCGGCCGCAGGCGAAGCGCTCGCCATAGCGCGACGCGGTCGAAATCCGGCCGAACAGCGGCAGGCGGATCTGGCCGCAATGGGTATGGCCGGCCAGCACGAGCGGGAAACGCGCCGGCAGCAGCGGCACGATGTCGGGGCTGTGGCTGAGCACCAGTCGTGGCCCCGGCAGCGCATCCATCGCGCGCACCGCCGCCGCGGTGTCGGCGTGGCGCGTGATCTCGTCGTCGATCCCGCCGATCGTCAGCGGCCCGCGCCGGACGGCCTGGTTGGTGAGCAAAGTGACGCCCGTTGCCGGCACCGCCCGCCGGAACGCCGCGGTATCGCGCCAATGATCGTGATTGCCGAGCACCGCCACGGTGCCCAGCGGTGCGCGCAGCCGTTTCAATGGCGCCACGGCGGCATCGACGTCGTAATGACGCGTCGAAAACGGCTTGTCGCTCACGAGATCGCCCGCGATCAGCACGATATCGGGCGCCAGCGCATTCACCCGATCGACGATCCGCGCCAACCGCTCGGGCGGCATGTCGGGCCCCGCGACATGGAGATCGGACATCAGCACGGCGCGGATCGGCGCCTGCCCCGCCGGCCAGTCGGGCAACGACACATAAGTCTCGCGCATCACCGGATCGTGCGTCGCTTGCCAATAGCCCCAGCCGATCACGGCGGACCCGATGACGACCAGCAGGATGAGAACGCGGCGGATCTGCATATCGGCTTCCTAACGGAACCACGGAGCCAGGCAATTTGTTGATTGTTTCTGCACGGAAAGGAGACGGATAATGCTCAAGGCTGCCCTTATCTTTCTCGTTGCCGGCCTCGTCCTTGCCGCGCTCGGCTTTGGCGGGATCGGTGGCGCATTCGTCGGAATCGCGAAGATCCTCTTCTTCGTCGCCATCGCCGTCTTTCTGATCTTCCTCGTCCTCGGCCTTGCCGCGGCGAAGAAAGTCACCTGAACCGGGTGGGCGCGGTGCAATGGCGCCCGCGCCCAATCCCGCCTAACCTACAGCGATGCACGCCTTCGCCGCGCTTCTCGATCGGCTGATCTATACGCGTTCGCGCAACGCCAAGCTCAAGCTTATCGCCGATTATCTGACCGTGACGCCCGATCCCGACCGGGGCTGGGCGATGGCCGCGCTCACCGGCGATCTCGACCTGCCCGCGGTCAAGCCCGCGATCATCCGGGCAATGGTCGACAGCCGCGTCGATCCGGTGCTGTTCCGGATGAGCCGCGACTATGTCGGCGATTCCGCCGAGACGGTGTCATTGATCTGGCCCGATCCGGCGACCCCGCCCGCGGGCGATGCCGATCTCAGCCTGGGCGGAATCGTCGCCCGGCTCTCGACGCTGTCGCGATCGGATGCGCCGGCTGTGCTTGGCGACCTGCTCGACCGGCTGACGCCCGAGGAGCGGTTCGCGCTGCTCAAGATGGCGACAGGCGCATTGCGCATCGGCGTCTCGGCGCGGCTGGCCAAGACCGCGCTCGCCCAGGCGTTCGGCCTCGACGTCGAGGCGGTGGAGGAAGTCTGGCACGGTATCCGTCCCCCCTATGCGCCGCTGTTCGACTGGGCGGAGGGCCGCGGGGAGCAGCCGACCACCGCCGATGTGCCGGTCTTCCGCCCCTTCATGCTCGCGCATCCGCTCGACGAGGCACGTGTGTCGCTCGACGACTATGCCGCGGAATGGAAATGGGACGGCATCCGCGTCCAGATCGTCCGCGTCGCCGGTCAGACCCGCCTCTACAGCCGCGCGGGCGACGATATCACCCACAGCTTTCCCGAAGTCGCGGCGGATTTCGACGCCGAAGGCGTGCTCGACGGGGAGTTGCTGGTGAAGGGCGATGCACAGGGTGGCGAGGCGGCGAGCTTCAACGCGCTGCAGCAGCGGCTCGGCCGCAAACAGGTCTCGGCGCGGATGCTCGCCGATTATCCCGCCTTTGTCCGTCTCTACGACATTTTGATCGACGGTGCCGAGGATGTCCGCGCCCTGCCGTGGGAGGCGCGCCGCGCAAGGCTGGAAGCGTTCATGCCGCGGCTCGATCCCGGCCGCTTCGACCTGTCGCGCGTGATCGAGGCGGACGGTTTCGATGCGCTCGAGGCGATCCGCGCCGGCGCGCGCGATGCAGCGATCGAAGGGGTGATGCTCAAGCGCCGCGACAGCGCCTATGTCGCCGGGCGCCGCGTCGGGCTGTGGTACAAATGGAAACGCGATCCGCTGACCGCCGACTGCGTCATGATGTACGCCCAGCGCGGCTCGGGAAAACGATCGAGCTTCTATTCGGACTATACGTTCGGTTGCTGGACCGGGACCGGCGAATTGCTGCCCGTCGGCAAGGCCTATTCGGGCTTCACCGACGAAGAGCTGAAATGGCTCGACCGCTTCGTCCGCCAGCATACCGTCAACCGTTTCGGTCCGGTTCGCGAGGTCGAGAAGACATTGGTCCTCGAAGTCGCATTCGATTCGATCCACGAGTCCAAGCGCCATAAATCGGGCGTCGCCATGCGCTTTCCCCGAATCGCACGCATCCGCACCGACAAGCCGGCTGCCGAGGCCGACCGGATCGAAACGCTGAAGGCGATGATCGCATAAAATTCGTCGACGCTGTCGATTCGGCGACCGATCGCGCGTCATGGGCTCGAAACCGGATTGCCGCCGCGGCGGCGATGCGGTTTCCTGACCCCAATGGAGGACCGACGATGAAATATGCGCTGCTGATCTATGGCAAGGAAGCCGATTGGGCGAATGCCAGTCCCGAGGAGATGACCGCGATCTTTGCCGAGCATGGCCGGCTGAGCGACGCGCTGGGCGCGCGCAATCTGGCAGGCGAGGAACTCGACATGACCGCGACCGCCACCACGGTGCGGACCGCCGACGGCAAGAGCATCGTCACCGACGGCCCCTTTGCCGAAACCGTCGAGCATCTCGGCGGCTTCTATCTGATCGAGGCGGCCGATCTCGACGAAGCGCTCGGCTACGCAAAAATGCTGTCCGGGACCGTCGAGGTGCGCCCTGTCGTCGATCATTGCGCGGCGCCCTGACCAACGGCCAGGCCATCGAAGCGGCCTATCGGGCCGATTGGGCGCGGCTGCTCGCCCTGCTGACGCGCCGCTTCGGCGATCTCGATCTTGCCGAAGAGGCGCTGGCCGAAGCCTTCGCTTCGGCGGCGGCCGCATGGGACGAAGCCGGCATTCCGCAGTGCCCCGCCGCATGGCTGATGACGGCGGCGGTCCGCAATGCGATCGACCGGCTTCGTCGTCGCGCCACCGCCGCCGATGCGCAGCGCCTGCTGGCGATCGACGCGGAGGACGCGCGCGTCGAACCCATCGATCCCGATGCGCTGCCCGACGAGCGGCTCGCGCTGATCTTCACATGCTGCCATCCCGCGCTGGCGCGCGAGGCGCAGGTCGCGCTGACCCTGCGGCTGATCGTCGGGTTGACCACAGCCGAGATCGCGCGGCTGTTCCTGGTCGCGGAGCCGACAATGGCGGCCCGCATCACCCGTGCGAAGCGCAAGATCGCCGCAGCCCGCATTCCCTTCCGCCATCCCGCCCCGTCCGAGCGGGCCGAGCGGCGGAATGGCGTGCTGGCGATCATCTATCTGCTGTTCACCGAAGGCTATTCCGCGACCACCGGCCCCGCATTGTACCGTGCGGCGCTCGCCGAGGAGGCGATCCGGCTCGGCCGCCTGATCCGGACGCTGATGCCCGGCGACGGCGAGGCCACCGCGTTGCTGGCGCTCATGCTGTTCCAGCATGCGCGGCGCATGGCGCGCATGGACGACAAGGGCGCGCTGGTCCTGCTGAAGGACCAGGATCGCACGCGCTGGCGGCATGACGAGATCGCGGCGGCGCATGCGCTGATCGCCGGGCCCGCGCCCGATGGCCCCTATCGGCTCCAGGCGTTGATCGCCGCAGCGCATTGCGCGCCGGCAGGGTCGGACTGGCCGGCGATCGCGTCGCTCTATGCACGCCTCGATGCATTGACGGGCTCACCCATGGTTCGCCTGAACCGCGCCGTTGCTGTCGCCGAAGCAATCGGTCCCGCCGCAGGGCTCGCGCTTCTCGAAACGACCGACCCGCAGCTTGAGGGCCACCACCGGTTCGCGCTTGTCCGCGGCGAGCTGCTGGCCCGGATCGGCCGCACCGGGGATGCGATCGCGGCGCTCGAACGGGCCGCCGCCGGAACGGCGAACCCGGTCGAGCGCCGCCATATCGAAGCGCGGATCGCCATATTGCGGGCGTGATCCGCGTTCACACCGGTCGGCTCTCTATTTCGCCAACCCTTCGAGCCGTTCGATACCGACCGCCATCACCGCGCCCTTGAGCAGGTTCATATCGACATTGTCGCCACGCGCCTCGACCATGAAGCGGTTCGCCACGACCACGCTGAACTTGCCGCTCTTCGACTGGCTGTCCCATTCCTCGCTGACCATGCGGCCGTCGACCGTCTGCGTCTTCTCGTAACCGGTCTCGGTCTGTCGGCTCGACTGGACGTTGAGCGCGCTGCCCAGCGCGGCAAGCGCGCCGACCGCGGCCATATCGGTCAGCTCGAGCCGGACATTGCTTTCACCCGCCGTATAACGGGCCTCGGCATGCGATCCGCCGATCCCCGCGGCGCCGCCCGAGGCGTTCGAAACCTCGCTGCGGGTATAGCCGGGCAGTGTCGCCGGCAGCAGCGCCTGAAGCTGCTCAGGCGGAAGCGCCGCCGCGGCGCCATTGCCCGCCGTCCCGGCCTGATTCATCTGGTTGGCTGCCGCTTCCATCTTCTTGGACGCCGCCTCCAGCTTTGCAAGATCGACCGAGCCGACGCCGGGGATCGCGACATTGCCGGACAGCTCGCCCGCGGGCGCCGAGCGCGCGAACATCGCCACCACCGGCGCGGTCACCGCACCGACGATCAGCGCCAGCACGATCGCGGCGACGACGGTCAGCGCGGTATAGCCCAGCGCCTTGTCCTCCGGCGCCTTCATCAGCCGCGGCAGGCCGAGATAGAGCAGATAGAGTCCGTAGATACCGAGCAGCGAGAGCCAGGCGAGCGCGGGGATGATCGCGAATATGCCCGCCACCCAGGATGCGGTTCCCGAATAGGCGGCGACCTTGAAGGCCTGGACCCGGTTGGGAGTCGCGTTGAAATTGGGCGCAAGCGTGTCGATGATGACCGCCAGCACATAGACGCCCAGCAATGTCAGCGCATAGGTCACCGCGGCGCCGGTCACGGCGCCCGCGACCGATGGGCGATAGGTGATGCCGAACATCGAATGGCCGATGAGCAATCCGCCGATCAGCCCACATACGGCAGGAATCGCGGCGAGCGGGATGACGTGCGCGCGGTAGATGCCCGCGACGGTCAAGGGCTCGGCCTCGATCTTCGTCCATTCGCTGCTGGGTTGGAGAAGGATGTTCTTGGTGCGCTCGACAAGCGTGGCGCGCGTCGATGTGTTCATGTCCGGGCTGTCCATCTTCACCATGTCCTCTTGGCTGGTTTCAGCAGGTGTAGCGCGTCCCGTATCTGTTTTGTGTGACCAACCTCACTTGGCCGCGCACGAATTGCAAGCACTCAGGCCGATTCCGGCGGACAGATGCCGCAGGCACGAAAAAGCCCCTCCCGCATGGCGGAAGGGGCTCTTTTCGTTCAACCTCGATCGGCTGGGCCGATCAGTCGTGCTTAGACTCGAGGTTCACCGCGGCGAATTTGCCGCGACGATCGACTTCGATATCGAAATCGAGTCGGTCACCCTCGTTGAGGTTGGTCATGCCGGCGCGCTCGACCGCCGAAATATGCACGAATGCATCCGGCTGGCCATCATCGCGCTGAATGAAGCCGAAGCCCTTCATGGCGTTGAAGAACTTGACCGTGCCCGATGCACGTTCGCCGGTCAGCTGACGCTGCGGTCCACCCGCACCGCCGGGGCCAGCGGCCCGCGGAGCAGCCGCACCGCGATCCTGCACGGGAAGCGGCTCGCCCTCGATCTTGAGGTCGGTCGCGGAAATGCGCCCACCACGATCGACCAGCGTGAAGCCCAGCGGCTGGCCTTCGGCCAGACCGGTCAGGCCGGCCTGCTCGACCGCGCTGATATGAACGAACACGTCTTCGCCGCCATCGTCACGGACGACGAAACCGAAGCCCTTCTGACCGTTGAAGAATTTGACGACACCGGTGCCTTCGCCGATCACCTGCGCCGGCATGCCGCCGCGGGGGCCGCCGAAGCCGCCGCCGCCACCGCCGCCGCCGCGAGGACCGCCGAAG
>NZ_JBYSZM010000004.1:0-3095 GCF_058787155.1 Sphingobium sp. FW305-3-2-15-F-TSA7
GAGCGGCCCCGGCGATTGAGTCCTAGCGTCCCCCGCCCAACCGCATCGAAAGCTCGACATCGTCGGCGAAGGGCACCGACAGATACCCCCGCGCGGGATCGCGCACGCGTGCGAGATAGTCGGGCGACCAGTCGGCATTGTCGGCCAGGATCAGCGCGCCGGGCGCGAGGAACGGTTCGGCGAGATCGAGGATCGCGGGATAAAGCCCCTTGGCGCCGTCGAGCAGCAGCAGGTCGATCCGTTCGGGCAGGTCGCGTGCCAGCGTATCGAGCGCATCGCCCTCGCGGATCTCGACGAGGTCGGCGAAACCGGCGTCCGCCACGGTCGCCCGCGCGGCGGCGACCTTGCCGGGCTCGAACTCGCTGGAGATCAGCCGCGCGCCGCCCGCTTCGCCCCAATTGTCGCGGAGCGCCGCGGCGAGGTGCAGCGTCGAGACGCCGAACGAAGTGCCGAACTCGACGATGTTGCGCGCACGGCTGCTGAGCGCAAGCATGTAGAGCAGCCGCCCCGTTTCGCGCGAGACCGCAAGGTGTGCGTCCTTCATCCAGGTATAGAGATCGAGATAGCCTTCTTTATCCGCCATCATCGCGGCGCGCTGGGCTTCGGGAACGGACTGGATCTGGCTTTGCACCCTGGCCGTCGACGCATCGGCATCGGCGAACAGACGGTCGAGCAGCGCCGCGAGCGGCGCTTGCGTAAGCGTGTTCATCATGGATTTTCCTTGGTCTGGATTGACGTGCCGGCCGGGCGAGCAGAATATGCGACGGATTCGTCGCATTTCCTATTCGCGTTCCGGAGCCTGCCCATGACCGCGATACGAAAACCCCGGATTTCCTCGCGAAAACAGCCACGCCAGGCCCGTTCGACCCAGTTGGTCGCCGACATATTGCAGGCCGCGGTTCAGGTTCTGGCGACCGAGGGCGCCGCACGTTTCACCACCGCGCGAGTGGCCGAGCGTGCAGGCGTGAGCGTCGGTTCGATCTACCAATATTTCCCCAACAAGGCGGCGATCCTGTTCCGGCTGCAGGCCGACGAATGGCGAGAGACCTCGGCCATGCTCCAGTCGCTGTTGACTTTACCCGGCCTGACGCCGGTCGAGCGGCTGCGCGCCGCGATCCGGGCTTTCTTCCGTTCCGAATGCGAGGAAGCGGCAATGCGGATCGCCCTGGCCGATGCCGCCCCGCTCTACCGCGACGCACCGGAAACGCACGCCCACCGCCGGGCCGGTATGCGGACAATGGCGGCCTTCTGGCGTGAAGCCCTGCCCGATGCGACGCGCGACCAGCGCCGGCGCGCTGCGGACATCATATCGATCGCGCTGGAATCGATCGGCAAGACGATCTCCGAACGCAACTGGCCGATCGAAACCATCGACGACTATGCCGATGCAGCAGGGGACATGGTCGTCGCCTATCTCGATCGCCTGCCCCGCGATCGAGCGGCGCGGTTCTCGGATTAAACGCGCCCCTGCCGCTCGCCATCGCGCCGGTCACCCTGCTCCGCCGCGCGATCGGCGGCGGCGATCAGGCGCGTGCCCATTTCACGCGCGGCGCGCGGCGTCAGCGACAGCGCGACCCCATCGGGGCCGTCGATCATGACTTCGCCACCTTCCACGGTCACAATGCCGGGAGTGTCGAATGGCGTGTTGCTATGCATTCCGGCCGTGCTCCCTATATCCCCGAAAGGAGGAAACCCCTCGGCGGAACAACGAGTTCCGTCAGCGGGGAAAGCCGCCGAGATGGAGATAGAAGGGATCGAAGTCAGCCGCGGCGGCAAGCCCGTCCGGATCGAGGATCTCGACCGTCTTCGCCTTGAATCGCGCCAGCTTCGCCTCGCGCAACTGCCGCAGCACGCGATTCACATGGACAGATGTGAGTCCACAGGCATCGGCGATATCGACCTGGCTGAGCGGCAGTGAATAGCTGTTGCCGCTGGTACGCTCCACCACCTTCATCCGCGCATGAAGTTCGCACAGCAGATGGGCGACACGTTCCTTCGCGGTCCGCCTGCCGACCGTCAGCACCCATTCGCGATGGAGCGCGGCGTCGAGCAAGGTGCTGAGCCACAGCATCCGCCCAAGATGGGGCTGCGTCTCGGTAATCGCGCGCAGCCCGACATGCGGGAACATCGCGATGCGCGCCGGGGTCAGCGCCACCACGTCATGTTCGAGCCGTTGAACGAGGAAGCTGTGCAGATCGACGAAATCGCCCGGGACATGAAGCGCGACGATCTGGCGGCGCCCGTCGGACAGCGTGATCTGCCGTGCGACGATTCCGTCGAGCAGCAAATGACTCTGTGTCTGGGGCTGGCGCTCATGCACCAATATCTCCTTCGCGCGCACATCGCGAAAGCCGGCACAGGCCCGCTCCAGCACGCGCTCCTCATCCTCCGACACCGTATCCCGGCACCGCAGCTTCAGGAATTGTGCGGCAAGTTCGCCTTGAGTGGCCATCATCGCTCCATCGATCACGCCCTGACATAGACGCTCCGATGCGATCATACGAGTGTCGACAAAGGCTATGGTCGAACGCCTCGTTCCCGGGCACGGCGCAGCGTGGCGGCCGATGGCTTGATCGTCCTGACCTGGGTGGCGCGGTCGACATCGACCAGGCCGAAACGCTGGCGATAACCGAACAGCCATTCGAAATTGTCGAGCAGCGACCAGTAGAAATAGCCGCGCACATCCGCACCATCGGCGATCGCGTCGGCCAGCCCGGCGATGGCGATGTCGATAAAGACGGCGCGTCGCGCATCATCGTCGCCGGCATAGCCGTTTTCGGTGACGATCATCGGCACCGACCAGCGGCTGGAAACCCAGCGGCACACCGCGCCCAGCGCTTCGGGTCGATCCTCCCAACCCATCGAGGTCAGCGTGGCGCCCGCCGGCACCCCGATACTGCCATCGGCACGCGATACGGTCCGCGAATAGGTCTGGATGCCGACAAAATCGTCATGCGCCACAGCATCGAGGAACGGCGCATAGAAATAGGCGTATCGCGCGTTGCGATAGGCTTCGCCGCCCGGTTCGGCGGTTTCCTCGGAAATGGCCAGCGTCATCCCGACCGGAACCTCGGGGCGCGACGCCTTGATCGCGT